>DATFGD010000260.1:0-12451 GCA_035249725.1 Burkholderiales bacterium | reverse complement strand
GATCAAAGAGGCGCTGTCAGTGGCAGTGCCGACGCCGGTGCGTCGCATTCTGCTTGAACTTCAAAAGCCATTGAACCGCCAGGGCCGCCAAGATACGAAGAAAGCAAAACCTCTAGGGAAACGAACGAATCGAACGATCAGTCCGAATAGCGACTGATCACGCAGTCTGCGGCTTCAGCTCTGACGCATCTCCGGGATCTGCATGCTTTTTCTTCTGTATGCTTTTCTTGACGTTCTTGGCGGACTAAAAAATCACCACAGCTCGACTTTGCCGCCCGCCGCGCGGATTTTTTCCGCACGCGCCTGCAAAAAGCGCTGGAAACTGGGCTGTGTCCGGTAAGCCCCGCTTGCCACATAGTCGAAGCTTGAAGCGAAATGGAAAGGCCTGAGGTAGGCTTCGACGCGGAATACCTCTTTTCCGCGGGCGTCGAAGAAGACAACCGTCGGGGTGTATGCGACTTTCAATTCTTGCGCCCATTCCGCTTCGCTCGATCGTTTACCGGCGGGGGTCACCACCGGCTGCTCCCCAAAGAGTTCGAGCCGCGCGACGTCGAATTTCGCAATCAATGCGCGCATTGCCGGATTCGTGAAGCCATGGGAATGCATTTCGTCGCACGCCGCGCAGTGTCTCTGCTCGAATACGACGGCGAGCGGCTTTACCGATGTGCGCCGCGAACGGTCGAGATCGTACGGCGCGCGCATGAAAAACGGTTGCTCGTGCAGCTTCCCGCTCGCGGGTTCCCCGGCGTGCGCCCGAAGGAATTCTGCAAAGGATTCCGTGCGCTCCCGTCCGGCAGCGACATAGTCGAGAGCGGCGTGAAAACGGTGCGGCGGATAATAGCCGTTCAACCGCAGTACGATCGTCCCGCTTTCGTCGAGAAAGAGCAGCGTTGGAGTAAACTGCACCTTGAGCAGGGTCCCGAGGCTTTTCTCGGTGTAGTGCTTGCCGTCGATCCACGTGACTTCACGGTCGCCCCATATATTGAGCGCAACGGCGTGGAAGTGCGCGCGCGTCTTGTCGGCAATGCGCCGGTCGGCGAAGTTGACGCGCATCAATTCGCGGCAGTACGGACATCCGTCCTGACCGAAGTACAGCATGAGACGCTTGCCCGCTTGCGCCGCTTCGCGGACGTCCTGCCGAAAATCGAGGAACGTTTCGCGGAACCATGGGGGGATGTCGATCGCGTGCGGACTCGGATTGAAGCCGGATGTGCCGGTGTCCGCCGGATGTGCTGATGGGAGACACGCGAAGACCAGCAACACCACGAAAAGGCGTCTGTACAACATGGGCAGAGTATGACATGGCGGGATACCGGAAGCAGGTCCAGAGACGACGATGAGAGACTGGAACGAGATCAAGGCATGGCGCAAGGCGCAGCGGGCGCAATTGATCGCGCGGCGCGAGGCGGTGGACCAACGGACACGCCGCCAGTGGAACGAGCGCATGACCGCGCTGCTCGAAGCGGGTTTCCCCGATCTGGCCGGACGCATCGTGGCGTTCTGCTGGCCGTACAAGGGGGAATTCGACGCGCGCTTCGCGGTCCGTCACTGGCGCGAGCGCGGTGCGACTGCGGCCCTGCCCGAAGTGGTGATGAAGGCGACGCCGCTGCGGTTTCGAAAATGGTGGCCCGGCGCGCCGACTAAACCCGGCGCCTACGATATACCGGTGCCCGACGGGACCGAGGTCGTGATCCCGGAGGCGGCGATCGTGCCGATGAACGGTTTCGATGAGGAAGGCTACCGACTCGGGTATGGCGGCGCGTTTTTCGACCGCACGCTCGCCGCGCTGGACCGGCGGCCCGTCGCCATCGGCGTTACGTTCGAGCTCGCGCGCTTACCCACCATTTTTCCGCAGCCGCACGACATTCCGATGGATTTCGTCGTCACCGAAGCCGGTGTCTACCGCGCGGGCGGTAAAAAGCTCGCGTTGGTGGACCCGGCGACGTGCGCTGCGGAGAGTCGGGCGTTGCTCGACGCGCGCAGCCCACGTGCCGATCGCGCGCCGCGCGCTGCTGCAGCGACGATTCCGAGCGGCGGATACAGCTCTCCCGCGTGTTATGCACATGAAGTGGCGCCTGGCTACTTTGGCGAGCCGTCCCCCATGCCGGTTGACGAGCTGCTGCAGCTGCTCAATACGCTGCTCGAGGCCGAACGGGCGGGTGCCAAGGTGCTCGCCGCATTTATGGACGACTACGAGCGCGATACACCCGCGTGGCGGCAGTTGAGCGCCGTGCAGCGTGACGAAGCCAAAAATTGCGCGATCCTGATCGAGCTGATCCGCAGCCTCGAGGGCACGCCGAGCGCAGCAACCGGCGATTTTCTCGGGAAAGCGCTCGAGATCGAGGGCCGCACCGCGCGGCTCGAATTTCTCAATCGCGGGCAGGGTTGGGTGGCGCGCAAGATACGCGAGGCGTTGCCCGAGATCGCGGACAACACCGTACGAAGCGCACTTGCCGCGATGTACGACTCGCACCTTCTCAATATCGAAGCGTGCGAGGCCTTGATCGAGACGCTGGAGAGTTAATCGCTGAGCACGGCCTGCTGGACGAGTATCCCGTGCAGGCGCGCAAGGCGCGCGGCCGGTTCTTCCATTTCGAGCAATTGCTGGCGCACCGCCATGTCGAGCGGCAGCACTTCTGCCAGCCGGTAGGAGACCCACGCCGGATCTTCGAGCCTGAGCGGCGACGGGAAATGCCCGGCACCCGCTTTTTCGATGATGACCTTCAGCACCTCGTGGCAGGCCGGATCCATTTCCGCAACGGGCTCGGGTGGAAACAGCTGCACGCTCGCCGAGATGAGACCGCTCGCCGCGACGCGCGTTTCCAGCACGCGAAAGCGTTCGCCGCCGCGCGTCACGAGGTGGAACAGACCGAGCTGTGGCATATCCCATTGCGTGATCGAGGCCAGGCAACCGACGCTCTGAGGAACGGCCGGGCGGCCGACTTCGGTGCCTTCGCGGATGAGGCACACCCCGAATGGAACATTGTCGCGCAGACACAACTTCGTCATTTCGAGGTAGCGCTGCTCGAAGATCTTGAGCGGCAATACCCCCTCCGGAAAGAGCACCGTGTTGAGCGGGAAGATGTGAATGTCCCGCATCGCGGCGTCAGCCATTCGCTGGTCGAGCCTTGTTTATGACAACTCCCGATGCCTGATCAGGACGGGTGTATGCGAACGAAAGTGCCTCGCAAGCACTTCGGCGAGATAGACCGATCTGTGGCGCCCTCCGGTGCAACCCAGGGCGACGGTAAGGTAGCTTCGATTGTCGCGGTTGAAGCACGGCAGCCAGTTCTCCACGAAAGTCCGGATATCGTCGCGCATCTTCTGCGTGCTGGGATCCGCGCCGAGAAACTCTACGACGGGCGCGTCGCAGCCGGTGAAAGGCCTGAGCTGCGGGTCGTAGTGCGGATTGGGCAGGCACCGCACGTCGAATACGAGGTCGGCGTCGAGCGGGATGCCGTTCTTGAATCCAAACGACTCGAACAGCAGCGTAAGCCCTGCTCCGGCGAGCCCGACGAAATCCTTGACCCAATTGCGCAGCGCATTGGGCGACAGGTCGCTGGTATCCACGTGGTGCGCGAGATCGGCCGCCTCGGCCAGTAATTCGCGCTCGCGAGCAATGCATTCCGGCAGAGTCCGTCCTGTTTCAGACAGCGGATGCCGCCGTCGCGTTTCCGAGTAGCGCTTGATGAGCGTATCGGTCTTGGCGTCGAGAAAGAGCACCGTGACTTCGATGCTGTGCTCCTTGAGATCCGCGATCTGCGCCGGCAATTCGGCCAGCGCCGAACCGCCGCGCACATCGATGCTGAGCGCGACCCGCTGGTGACCCGACGCGCGGAGATACTCGATCAGCGCGGGCACGAGCTGCGGTGGGAGGTTATCCACACAGTAGTAGCCGCTGTCTTCGAGCACGTTGAGCGCAACGCTCTTGCCTGACCCCGAAAGCCCGGTGATGAGTATCAGCTGCATGGTATTGATCGGTGACGCGCGACAGTATAGCGCCGCGGCATGGTCACGGCGCCCGGTGCCCGGTTACGGCAGCTCGTCGCGGTTTTGAAGCTGCTGCGCCTGGCGCGCGATGAATTCTTGGGTACTGTCGATGCCGCGCAATTGCAGGACGTGACTGCGTACGGCGGCTTCCGTGAGAACCGCCAGATTGCGGCCGGCCGCGACCGGTATCGTCACCTTCCGGATCTCGACGCCCATGATCTCCTCGCTTCCCGGCTTGAGCGGAAGGCGTTCCAGCGGCATGAGATCCGGTCCCGGCCGTTCGAGATGCAGGATCAACTTGAGATTCTTGCGCGGGCGCAGCGCCGCTTCGCCGAAAATCGTGCGGATGTTCAGCACGCCGAGGCCGCGTACTTCGAGAAAGTCCTTGAGCAACGCCGGGCAGCGGCCTTCGAGCGCATCGGGGCCTACCCGGTAAAACTCCACCACATCGTCGGCGATAAGCCCGCTGCTGCCCCGGCTTACCAGCTCGAGTGCCAGCTCGCTCTTGCCGACGCCGGAGTCGCCGGTCAGCAGCACCCCCACACCGAGCACGTCCAGAAAGACGCCGTGCACGGTGATCGACTCCGCCAGCGCGCGCGCGAGATACGGGCGCAGCATCCACATGAGTTCGACGCTTGCCACGGGCGAAACGAAAAGCGGCGTTTGCGTCGTCTCGGCCACGCTTACCAGCGGCGCCGGAGCGGTGTCGATGCCCGCGACGATGAAGCACGCGAGCTCGCGCGTCGCGACGCGGCTCAAATTGCGGCTGCAGAGATCCGGTTCGAGGCCGTTCAGGTATTCGACTTCGGAACTGCCGAGGACCTGAATCAGGTTGGGATGGATGAAGTTGAGGTGGCCGATCAGCCCCTTCGAGGAATCCTTGGTGAGTTCGCTGTTGAGGTCTTTCGTACCGCCGAGGCGACCCGCGACCCAGGCCAGTTTGAGCTTCTCTTTGTTGTCCTCAAACAACCGGGCTATGCTGAGTTGCGGCATGGGGCTGCCAGTCGGCGATCAATTTGTGCAGCTCGGCGGGCGTATTGACGCCGAGCAAACGCTCGCGTAACGACTTGTCGCTGAACATCTGCGCGAGCTCGGACAGTATCTGCAGATGCAGATCGCTGGCACGGTCGGGCACGAGCAGCACGAATATGAGGCTGACATTCTGCGCGTCCGGTGCATCGAAAGGAATCGGCTGCTTCATCCGCACAAAGGCCCCGATCGCTTCCTTGAGCCCCTTGAGCCTGCCGTGGGGGATCGCGATGCCTTGGCCAAGGCCGGTCGAACCGAGTTTTTCGCGTGCGAACAGGCTGTCGAACACCAGGCTGCGCGCGATCTGATGGTTGTTCTCGAACAGCAGACCGACCTGTTCGAACACGCGTTTCTTGCTCGAGACATCCACGTCGAGCAGCACGTTCGATTCCGGCAGAAGGGGGGAGATGAGGTTCATGGCATCACTTGTCGAAAATCGATGTGCCGGCGAGGCAATGCCGCGAACGCCTGTCTCGCGCCGTCCGCTTACTCGGCGCCGAGGTGCTTGATCGGCGCACCGTCATGCCGGTGTTCGAGGTTCTTCTCCTTGTGCTTGATGATGGTGCGATCGAGCTTGTCCGCCAGGCCGTCGATTGCGGCATACATGTCGGTGTCGATGCTCTCGCAGAAAATGTCTCTGCCTCTCACGTGCACGTTCGCTTCCACTTTCTGTTGCAGCTTCTCCACCGAAAGGATCACGTTCACATCGATCACATGATCGAAATGATGCGTGATGCGGGCGAGCTTGCCCGCAACATAATCGCGGATGGCAGGCGTGATCTGAACATGGTGCCCGGTGAGATGCAGGTTCATTTATTCCGCTCCTTTCCCTTATGGACCGCTTACAGCGTCTTCCTCAGATTGACCGGTAAAATCTGTAAAGATTCCCGGTACTTGGCGACCGTGCGGCGGGCGACCACGATACCCTGCTGCGCCAGTATGTCGGAGATCTGGCTGTCGCTCAGGGGTTTGCGCGAGTTTTCGGCGCTTACGAGTTGCTTGATGAGCGCGCGTATAGCCGTGCTCGATGCCGAGCCGCCGGTCTCCGTGGTGACGTGGCTGCCGAAAAAGTACTTCAGCTCGAAAATGCCCCGTGGCGTGTGCATGAATTTCTGGGTAGTGACACGCGATACGGTGGATTCGTGCAGGTCGAGGGTCTCGGCGATCTCGCGCAGGACGAGCGGCCGCATCGCAACCTCGCCGTGCTCGAAGAAATGCCGCTGGCGATCGACGATGGCCTGGGATACACGCAATATCGTGTCAAAGCGCTGCTGTACGTTCTTGATCAGCCACTTCGCCTCCTGAAGCTGGCTTGCGAGCTGCTGCGAACCCGTGCTGCGGTTGCGGCTCAGGATGTCGGCATAAAGACGGTTCACGCGCAGCCGCGGCATCGCGTCCGGATTCAACGCGGCAATCCACACGCCCTTCACCTTGCGCACGATCACGTCGGGCACGACATAACGCGTCTCTTCGGAGGAGAAGACGCGTCCCGGCTTCGGATTGAGACCGGTGATCACCTTCTGCACCGCGCGCAGGCAGTTGTCATCGCAGCGCAGGACCTTCTTGAGCTTGCTGAAGTCGCGAGACGCGAGCGCGCCGAGATGGTTCTTCACGATTTCGAGCGCCGGCGTGCGATAGGGCATGCATTCGGGCATCGCAGCGAGCTGCAACTGCAGGCACTCGCTCAGGTTGCGTGCGCCCACGCCAGCCGGCTCGAAATTTTGCAGGTGCTTGAGCGCGATCTGCAGCTCTTCGGGCTCGATGGAAAGCTCAGGCGGCAGCAGCGACAGCAGTTCAGGCAGGTCCTGAGCGAGGTAACCGTCATCGTCGAGCGAATCGATCAGCAACGTGACGAGTCTGCGATCGCGCTCAGGCAGATTAGTGAGTGAGAGCTGCGACAACAAATGCGCGCGCAATGATGGCGCGCTCGCGGCAATCTGCGGATACTCTCCGTCATCGCCGTCGTCGCGCAGGCCCGAAGACGGCAGGTCATCGAGCGTATGGACCTCACCGGAGTCAGTCTCGGGGCCGAGCGCTTCGGCATCCGCTGGTGCGGTGTTCACGATCTCCGGTTCCCCGGGGGGCCTTACTTCGGGAGGCGCCAGCGGATCTTCGCGTACGCCGTCATCGCGCTCGAGCAATGGATTTTCCTGCAGAAAGCGCTCGAGTTCCTGGTTCAGATCGAGGGTCGAGAGTTGCAGCAATCGGATCGACTGCTGTAGCTGCGGGGTAAGCGTTAAGTGTTGCGATAGCCGGAGTTGTAGGGAGTGTTTCATGCAAGTCTTCGAGAGAAAGGTCACCGCTGAACGTCCGCACTTTCGCGCTGACCCGGCCCGGCCGCGGGTCGCCACGCTAGAGGCGGAAATGCTCTCCTAGGTACACCTTTCGGACGCTCTCATTATAAACGATTTCCTCCGGTTTGCCGTAGGCCAGCACGGTGCCGTCGTTGATGATGTACGCACGATCGCAAATGCCCAGTGTTTCCCTCACGTTATGGTCCGTTATGAGCACGCCGATGCCGCGCTCTTTTAAAAAACCTATGATTTTCTGGATGTCGAGCACCGCGATCGGGTCCACACCCGCAAACGGCTCATCGAGCAGGATGAATCGCGGCGCTGTGGCGAGCGCCCGGGCGATCTCGACGCGCCGTCGCTCGCCGCCGGAAAGGCTTACGGCCGGATTGTCGCGCAGGTGCCCGATGTGCAAATCGTGCAACAGATCGTCCAGTTTGTTGCGGATCTGGTCGGGATCGTCGTTGTACAGCTCGAGTATGGCGCGCACGTTGTCCGCGACGGATAGCCGGCGGAAAATCGAAGTCTCTTGCGGCAGGTAGCTCAGGCCCAGGCGCGCCCGCCGGTGTATCGGCATGTGCGTGAGTTTTTTTCCGTCGAGGAAAAGATCGCCGCCATCGGCCGGCACGAGCCCCACCATCATGTAGAAGCAAGTCGTCTTGCCCGCGCCGTTCGGACCGAGCAGCCCGATCACCTCGCCGCTGCGCACCTCGAGAGAGACATCCTTCACCACGACGCGCGAGCGATAGCGCTTTTTAAGACGTTCGGCCGTCAGCTCGCTGGCCTGCGTCGTATGCATGACCGCGGCACGAAGCCCGGCGCGCTCCTCGCGGCTTTCCGTGAGGGCGCTATCGGGCAGCGCCACTGCCGGTCTCTTCGCGCCGTGTGCCAAGCTTGTCCGTCGGCTTCAGTGGAACGGGCGGTGCCGCGGCCGGCTTCTCCTTCGGTTTCGGCTGCAGTATCGCGCGCACGCGACCCTGGGGATTAGCCGCGCTCGCGGCTTTCGTGCCGCCGCCGATCACCTGGAAGAACTCGCTGACGGCATCGTACGAAATGTAGTTGCCGTGCACTTCGTCCTGGCCGCGCTTCATCGATGCGCGGGTGAACATCTGAACCTTGTCGGCGCGCCCGTCGTATTCGATGCGTTCCGCCCAGCCCTCGATGTACTCGTCATAGCCTTCGCGCTTCTGGCGAAAGTAGGCGAGGTCACCCCATGTTGTTCCGTAGCGAAAGCCTTCCTCGTCCTGGCGGACCTGCATCCGGTCGCCGCGGATCGTCATCGTCCCCTGAGTGAGCACGACGTTGCCCTCGAACATGGCAATCTGCTTTGCCTCATCGACGGTGACGCGGTCGGCTTCGAGATGAATTGGTTTTTCGCGGTCCGCCTTCTCGGCGTGCGCTGCGCTGAAGAAGAGCGCGAGCGTCGCCGCCAGCATGAATGACTGTGCGATCCTGCTGAAACGCTCAGCCACTTGGCTGCTGTACCGGCTTCTTCGGGTCATGATAGGTGCCTTTGACTCTGGACAGCAAACGCAGAACCTGAGTCTCAGTGTTCAATTCTAAGCCAACCGCGTGCACGGTGGTATCGGCGTCGTTGATGGTCACCGGCCGGTCCGTCTTGGCGATATTGTCGTCCGGAACGACGTGCAGGTAACTCGTGCGCATCGTGAGAGTGCTGCGGTTTGAATAGGCCGCGCGCGTGACCACCACGTCGTCATGAAAGTAGATGTTCTCGCCTTCGCTCGACACCAGGCCCTCGCGCGCAGTAATGGTCACCGGCGCCTGCGCGGTCGCATAGCTCACAAACCGTGGACCGCCCAAGTGTGTCGTATCGTCATCGGGATAGTGCACCATGCGCTCCGCGGCCAGCGAGTACTTGATGGTGCCCTGCGCGTCCATTCGCACGGCCGTAAGACCGTCGACGATGTAGTCCGGGTCATGCCGTGCGGCAGCGCCCGGTCCATCCGCCGGGGGCCGCACGAAACTGTCCAGCCAGAACGTGAGGCCTGCCAGCGCGGCCAGGAGCAGCAGCGGAAACCACGCCGTGAGCCGCTCACTCATGCGGAATCCACCGGCGCCGTCGTATCCGTCGCAGTCTGGGATGCATTGAGTTGCGCGACCAGCGTGCCTTGCGCCTGCATGATGAGCTCGCACAATTCACGCGCCGCACCGTGTCCGCCGCCCGCCCGCGTGACGTAATGCGCCTGGCGCCGCACGGCGGCCGGCGCTTTCGGCACGGTCGCCGCAAGCCCGCAATGAAGCAACACGGGGATGTCCACCAGGTCATCGCCGATATACGAGGCGGCCGCCGGTTCGAGGCCTACCCGCTTGAGGAGTTCCCGGCACGTGGCGAGCTTGTCGCTTGCGCCCTGATAGAGCAGTTCGATCCCCAGATCGCATGCCCGCAATTCGACCGCACGGGAAGAACGGCTCGTGATGATGGCGGTCTGCACCCCGCTCGCCTGGAGCATTTTGAGTCCGTGCCCATCGCGCACGTTGAACGCCTTCAGCTCCACGCCGGTATCGCTGTAGTACAGCACGCCGTCCGTCAGCACGCCATCGACGTCGAATATCGCGATCCGTACGCGTTGTGCTTTCTGGAGGACAGCCTTCATCGGGCGCTAACGGCCATCGTGAGGTGTCAGGGGCGGCCCCCGGTGCGCACTATTCGTCCCGTGATCAGCAGAGCGCGGGAGCAGCACGACGCCATCAAATCACTTTGGCCCGGAAAAGATCGTGCATGTTGAGTGCGCCGAGCAGGCGGCCTTCCTCGTCCACCACCAGCAGTTGATTGATCTTGTTGCGCTCCATGATCTCGACCGCTTCCGCTGCCAGCCGGTTCGGACTGATCACCTGGGGACTGGCGGTCATCACTTCTGCGATGGAGGTCGTACTGAACTCGTGACCCTTCTCCAGCGTGCGGCGCAAATCGCCATCGGTGAAGATGCCGATGACATGCCGGTCGTCGTCGAGCACCGCCGTCATGCCGAGGCGGCCGCGGGTCACCTCGCGCACCGCTTCGAAAAGCCGCGCGCTCACATGTACCGCAGGCGCCTCGCTTCCGGTTCGCATCACGTCACGCACGTGCGTCAAGAGCTTGCGGCCCAGCGTTCCGCCGGGATGCGAACGCGCAAACTCGTCACGCGTAAACCCCCTCGCCTCCATCAAGGCCACGGCGAGCGCGTCGCCCAGGGCAAGTGCCGCGGTCGTCGAGGCAGTCGGTGCCAGATTGAGGGGGCACGCTTCCTTGCGCGCACCGGCGTAAAGATGCGCATCCGCTTCGCGTGCGAGGCTCGATTCGGGATTTCCCGTGAGGGCGATCAGTTTTGCGCCCTGGCGTTTGATGACGGGCACGATCCCGAGCAGCTCCTCGTTTTCTCCGGAGTTTGACAAGGCTACGAAGACGTCGTCGCGAGTCACCATTCCGAGGTCGCCGTGGCTGGCTTCCGCGGGGTGCACAAAAAAGGCCGGCGTGCCGGTGCTGGCCAGTGTCGACGCGATCTTGCGCGCGATGTGGCCGGATTTGCCCATGCCGCTGACGACGACGCGCCCCGGGCATTTGAGGACGATCTGCACTGCGTGATCGAACTGCCCGTCGAGCGTGGTGATGAGTTCGGTGATCGCCCGCGCTTCGATTTCGAGGACTTCCCGCGCCCGCGCGAGCGAGGCAGGGGCCGGCGCGGCTGAGCTGGGCTTGAGCTTGCTCATCGCGCGAAAGTATAGCAGAAGCCCCCTGTGCGCCCGCCGGGCTCATGCGATGATCACAAAGCTCCAGCGCCCGTATGTCGATCGGCCGCGCAAACAATAAAAAAGCCCGCATGCGCGGGCTTTTCCGCGCAGTTCAGTGATCGATCAGAACAACGTCGCGGCGCCGCAGTTGGCGTTCGGGGTCGCCGATTGCCAGGCGCCGGTAGTCGTGTTGAAGCATTCCTGGCCCGTGTTAACGGCGCCGCCGAATGTCGAAAAGCGGACTTGGCCGGCATTGCCTAGACCGTCATCGATTTTGCGGTCCACTTCGGCAAGAATATCAGAAGGAACATTATTGCCCGTCTTGAGATTGTGCCTATTGGGTCCCGTGGCGGTGCCGCCGTTCTGATAGGTACCATCGTAAATCAGCTGAACAAGTGACCCGTAGGGATTGGAGGGGGTATTCGCAGTGCCTGCCGTTGGCGTCGCGCTACCCGATACATAACTGCCCGTGATGAATCCCGCCTTCGATAGGTGTTCCCACGCGTGAATCGCCTCGGATCCACCAATTTGGCCATTTGCGTCGCCGCCGAAGCAAGAAGTACCGCAACCGGGAATGTTGGCGTTAGCATTGGCGGTCGTGTAATCGCCTGGCAGCGCGCGATAGCGGTCGAGGAATCCGAAATAGGCCGCTTTGACACCGTCCTGGTGCGAGATCAGGTTACGCACCCGCGCACTCTGGATCAATTCCTGTCCCTTCAGCACGCCTCCCAGCAGCAGCCCAATGATGACCAGCACAATCGCGATTTCGATCAGCGTAAAACCGTTCTGCCTTTGCATGGTTTGTCCCCCTTTGTGAATCAGCCTCCTGTGGCAGGAGGTTTGCGGGCGCAAGAACCATGCCATCGGAATGGCGGACGAAATCTGGTTTGCAGAGTTTAAAAAGGTAACCCAGTTCATCCGTGATCGAAGTCGACATCCTGCGATAAGCCTTTGGCACGATGGGCGATTTGTATGGCACGGCGTGAGCGACGGGGCGGTGCGGTGTGCGAAATTAACGATCTTGCCACCGGCCGGCGGGGGCATCGCCGTCAATTTTTCGACGCGGCTGCCGAATTTTCGGCGGCTTTTTTCATCTGTTCGAGGCGCTGCGCAAGAAAGCGCGCTTCGCTGGGATCGCTCACCGCACCCGTCGCGAGCAGACCTCCGAGCAGGACTGCGGCGCTTTCGATCTCACCCATGTCCTCCAGTATGAATACCTGCATCTGGCGCGCCCAACTTGGGGCGCCGGGCACAAACCGCGCGATGTCCTCGGCATAACGCAGTGCGAGCCGCTTATCGCGGAGGCGATGTTTTGCAACTAGTGTTGTGTGGGCAAGCCAACGCCAGCGACGCTCCGGGTCCTCGTGAAACTTCGCGTGTACAAACTCGAGCATCAGACGCTGTCTGGCCTC
>DATFGD010000259.1:0-2420 GCA_035249725.1 Burkholderiales bacterium | reverse complement strand
ACTTCGTCGTGCGAGAGCGGCAGCACGAAGTTTTCGTTGAAGGCGTACACCATGCTGAAGGTGAGCGCATCGTGGTGATACTTGCGGTGGATCGGATCGTTCGCCATGTACTTGAGCGTGTCGTGCATCCAGCCCATGTTCCACTTATAGCCGAATCCCAGTCCACCGGCGGAAGTCGGCCGCGAAACCATCGGCCACGCCGTCGATTCCTCGGCGACGGTCTGCGCGTCCGGATGATCGCGGTAAACCGCTTCGTTCAACCGACGCAGAAAGTGCATCGCGGCCAGATTCTCCCTGCCGCCGTGTTCGTTGGGAATCCATTCCCCTTCCTTGCGCGCGTAGTCGAGATACAGCATGGATGCGACACCGTCCACGCGCAGTCCGTCGGCGTGGTAGTTGTCGAGCCAGAACAGCGCGCTGCTCATGAGAAAAGCGCGCACCTCGTTACGGCCATAATTGAAGATGCAGCTATTCCATTCGGGGTGATAGCCCTGGCGCGGGTCAGCGTGCTCGTAGAGGTGCGTGCCGTCGAAGTAAACGAGGCCATGTTCATCGTTCGGAAAGTGCGACGGCACCCAATCGAAGATGACGCCGATCCCGTTCTGGTGCAGGCGGTCCACCAGGTACATGAGGTCCTGGGGCGTTCCATAGCGTGCCGTGGGCGCAAAGTAGCCGGTGACCTGATAGCCCCACGAGCCGTAGAACGGGTGCTCCATCACCGGCATGAATTCCACATGCGTGAAGCCCATGCGCCTGACATAGTCGCTGAGCGGTTCCGCGAGTTCGCGGTACGTGAGCGGGCGGTTTCCTTGTTCCGGCACGCGCCGCCACGACCCGAGATGGATTTCGTAGATCGAGAATGGCGTATCGCGCGCGCCGGTGCGGCGTCGGCTGCGCATCCAGTCGCCATCGCCCCACTGGTAATCCAGGGAACACACGCGGGAAGCGGTCGCAGGCGGCGTCTGCCAGCAGTACGCGAAGGGGTCGCCGCGGTCGCTCACGTAATGATTCGCGCGCGAGCGTATGCGGTATTTGTAGAGCGCGCCCGACGCGACACCGTCGAACACGCCCTCCCAGATACCCGAGCCGTCGTCCCGGACCCGCAGCGGATGGCGACCCGCATCCCAGCCATTGAAGTCGCCGACGACCGAAACGGCTTCCGCGTTCGGCGCCCACACCGCGAAGTGCACGGCGCGGCCGTGTTCGGTCTCTACGAAGTGCGCGCCGAGTTTTTCATGCAGGCGGTAGTGCGTGCCCTCGCGGAACAGAAAGATATCGTGGTCGCTGATGAGCGGCGAACGCCTGCCCACCGACGCGGCAGTTGCTGTTCCGGTTGCGGTGCTTCCAGCATTCACGACACAAACTCCTCGATGAGCCGATGGCCGCGCGCCACGTTACCGTTACGTTGCCGCGGCGCGCCAGCGTTTCAGAAACGCCACGAGTTCGCGCGGCGGTTGCAGCCAGACGTCGGCCTCCGTTTCGCGCAGCTCCGGGCGCACCAGCACCGCAAGCCCGCGCGGTTTCACTGCGGCAAACGCGTCTTCGTCGGTCAGGTCGTCGCCGAGGTAGGCGATGGCACCGTCGCCTGCTGTTTCCGACAGCACGGCCTTGACCGCGTGCTGCTTGTTGCAACCCGGCGCGCGCAATTCGAGCCCCCCGTCAAACGGCAGGAGCTGGAGCGCCCCCGACTCGATGAGTGGATCCCAGGCGGCCCGGCACCGCGCCTGTACCTTAGCGGCCGTGAGTGCGGGGAGCCCGCGCCAGTGCAGCGCAACGCTCGCCTGCTTGCATTCGAGCCGCCCGCCCGCTCGCACCGCGTCTACCGCCGCTGCCGCTGCCTTTTCCAGCGAGACTTTAACGGCGGGTGAAGGTTCCTGCGTTCTCAATTCGCCGTCCGGCAGTAAACGTTCCCATCCATGTCCGCCCCAGATCTCCGGCGGCCGCTTCAATCCGAGCAGCGGCACCAGATTCGACGCCGGGCGCCCGCTCACGATCACGATACGCGTGCCGCCCGTTTCGACCAACGACTCCAGTGCTTCCCGCACGCCCGGGTACGGAACCGCCCGCTCGGGACGAATGTGAAACGGCGCCAGCGTCCCATCGTAGTCGAGCATCAAAACCCGCTCCGGCGCGGCTGGAATGCCATCGAGGAATCCCTGCCAGTCAACGCGCGGACTCAAAATCTGCATGGATCCCCCGGCGGCAAGGCGCGCGGCAATGCAACATCCCGGCACCCGCGAGCCGTCGCTCTGTTCATCGCGTTCCCCCGCAGAAGCTCATTTGCGCGCAATCGCGTGTCGCGCCCCACACTGCAATCGCAGTCTATGAGAATAGAGCTGGAATTCGAACGTTGAAGCCGAAGTTCAAACGTCGCCGATCGTTGTTATTACAACATTGTCCGCCCGCAAGGCGAAATTACC
>DATFGD010000258.1:0-6440 GCA_035249725.1 Burkholderiales bacterium | reverse complement strand
CTGCGTTTGGGAGGGGTGGTCGGATTACTACCGCGAATCCGTCCGCCACGGCGGCATCGCGTGCACCTTCCGCAAGAACTGGCAGGAAATGCAGGTGAAAACCGTGCAGCACGGCCGCGGCGAGCGCGGGCCGAAAAGCCGTGTCACCGGCGAACTGGTGTGTGGACCGGAAACGCTTCCCGAGGAAGAACTTGCGCGCAACCGCGGCGACATGTGGGCGGGTGTGCTGGCGCATCCGCTGATCGACGATTATTACCGTGAGCGCACGGCGGATCTCTCGAGGATCTCCGTGCCGTTGCTCTCTTCGGCAAATTGGGGCGGGCAGGGCCTGCATCCGCGAGGGAATTTCGAAGGCTACATGCGCGCCGCGTCGAAACAGAAGTGGCTCGAAGTGCACGGCGGCTCGCACTGGGCGCCCTTTTACACCGATTACGGCGTCAAGCTCCAAAAACGTTTCTTCGATCACTTCCTGAAGGGCATCGATAACGGCTGGGGCAAGCAGCCGCGCGTTCAACTGCAGGTGCGCCACCCCGGCGAAAAGTTTGTCGAGCGTCACGAGAACGAGTGGCCGATTGCGCGCACGCAGTGGACGAAGTTCTACCTCGATGTGCGCGAGAAGAAGCTTGCGGCCGCGCCCGTAAGCCCCGCCGCCACGCTGACCTACGACATGATGGGCGACGGGGTCACGTTCCGGATGCCGGCAGTGGAGAAGGATACGGAGATCACGGGCCCGTCTGCGCTCAAGCTTTTCATTTCGTCTTCGACGAGTGACGCCGACTTATTTGTCGTCCTGCGCGTGTACGATCCGCAGGGGCAAGAGGTGCTGTTCCAGGGTGCGCTCGATCCCAAGACGCCGGTGGGGCAGGGATGGCTGCGCGCTTCACACCGCAAACTCGATCCGAAGCTCTCGCTTCCATACCGCCCGTATCACACGCACGATGAAAAGCAACCGCTCGAGCCCGGCGAGGTGTATGCGCTCGATATCGAAATCTGGCCCACCAGCATCGTCGTGCCGGCCGGCTACCGTGTCGCGCTCACCATCCGCGGCAAGGACTACGAACACGACGGCGCGCCGGCGACGCTCTCCAACATGAAAAACCCGATGCGCGGCTGTGGGCCGTTCGTCCACGATGACCCGACCGACCGTCCGCCCGATATCTTCGGCGGCAAAGTGACAATGCACGTCGGCCCGCAGCACGCCGCGCACGTGCTGCTGCCGATTATTCCGCCCAAATAGGCGAGTTACCGAAGCGGTACTGTGGCCTCCAGCGGTGCGCTGATGAGCGTCGAGCCGGACGTGCCGAACGTCGTGATGGACGACGGCGCGAGTGTCGTCGTGCCGGTCGTAGTCGGCGTAGCGGGTACGCTGCTCGTGAGCGTCGGGATCCCGGTCGTGAGGGTTGGCACGCTGGTGGTCAGCGTCGGCACGCCCGTTATCAATGTCGGCACACTGGTTGTGAGCGTGGGCACGGTGCTGTTGAACGTGACGCTATCCGCGCCGGATGTGGCAGTCGCCGTCGTTGCGCTCAACGCGCTGGTGTCGCCGGTCACGAAGAAGCCCACGGTCGGATTCGTGGAAGAGAAACTCTGCGTGGTAATCGTATTGCCAGGGCCCGCGCCTGCGAGGGGCTCACTGACGGTGCCCACATTCGCGGCGCCGGTTGCTTCTAGAACGATTCTTCCGTCCTGACCGACGACCAGGGAGTCGGCCTGGACTACACCCAGCTGGCGGACGAGGCCCGCAAAGATGTTGACGCGTCCTGAATCGGCGAGGATCGAGCCGAGGTTGAGCGCTTCGTTAGCGGGAGCAGTGATCTGGACGGTGATGTTCGGCGTGCCCGGATCGATCACTTCAACGCTGTTGCCGGCCGCGAGCAGCACCTCGCCGCCCGGGCTGGTGATCACGCCTGCATTGACCACTGCGGGACCGATCAGGTACACGGGCGCATCTGCGCCGATGGTGGCGATTGTTCCGTTGTTCAACACGGGTCCCGCACCCGGCGTGCCGGTGAAGCGCAACCTGCCAGCGAGGTAGTCGGCGTCGGAAAGACTCAACGTCGATGCGACCAAGCCCGCCGCGTCGATGCGGGAACCCGCGCCAAATACGATGCCGCTTGGATTGACCAGGAAAATCCGCCCGTTCGACTGAAGGGAGCCCAGTATCGACGAAGGGCTCTGTGTCGTAACCCGGTTGAGCACGGAGCTGATGGCCGACTGTTGATTGAATCGAGTGACCTCGCCCGCACCGATGGAAAACGTCTGCCAGTTGACGATCGTGTTCGGAGTGTTGGTGACGGTCAGCGTTGAGCCGATGCTCGAGAAAATCGCCGTCCCGCTCACGACCGCGGGGCCCGTCGGGTTGGCAAACGCCGGGAAGTTCAAACAGCAGGCCGCTGCGACCGATCCGAGTGTGGCCCGGCTTCCAAAATGATCCATGTGTCCTCCTCGCTTCCGAAAAGAGCAACCGGCGGAGCGCAGGCGCGCAAGGTACGTGCCATGCCGAAACACGAAGACTTGCGGGGCATGGAAACGCCGTACGCAGTAGCACTTACACGCGCATGGTAAGAAATACAAATCAGTTAAGATTACGGCTGCTTCGGTCACCGGGAGGAGAACATGATTCGAAAATTGAGGACTCAGCGCGACAACCAGCAGTGGATGCTCGACCTCGCGCTCAACATGCGGGGCCGGGTGCAGAACTTCGAGCGCGACGATCTCGAAGTGCCGGCGGGAAAACGCGCCCGCAACTATCGCATGCTGCCGAAGGTCTGGCGCGAAGCTGCGGAGCGTCACGAAAAGCTTGCGCGCCGCGCGCAGGCGCAGGGCCACAATGCGGCGGCGTGCTACCACTACGACCATGCGATCGAGGCGTATCGCATGGCGCAGCATCCGATCTACTTCGACGACCATCCGGTAAAAATCGATCTCTGCAACAAGCTGAACGAGATGGTGGACCGGCGCTCGAAGGCCGCCCCGTATCCGATCGAGCGCGTGGAGGTGCCGTTCGACGGCGGCAAAACGATCTCGTGTCTCCTGCATCTGTTGCCCGACCGGCGCAAGGCACCGGTGGTGATCTATGTGCCCGGCATGGATCAGACCAAGGAAGTGTTTCCCAAGGCCGCACACAACATCGCGCTCTCACGTGGTTTTCACGTGCTGGCGATGGACGGGCCGGGGCAGGGCAATTCCAACATCCAGAAAATCCGCGCGGTGAAGGAGAACTACGAGCGGGCGGGCGCCGCGGTGATCAGCTATCTCATGAAGCGCCCCGAAGTGGACGCAAAGAAAATCGCGATCTACGGCATCAGCATGGGGAGCTACTGGTCGCTGCGCTTGTCGAGCTACGACCACCGCGCGGCGGCGGTGGTGAGTTCGGTCGCGTGCTTCAATCCCAACAACACGATCTTCACGCAGTCCTCCCCGCGCTTCAAGCAGATGTTCATGTACATGGCGGGCTACGAGGACGAAGACAAATTCGACAAGGAAGTCGCGCAAGGCATGACGGTGCGCGGCTATCTGGGGAAGGTGAAATGCCCGACGCTGCTCGTGACCGGCGAATTCGATCCGCTGTGCCCGCTCGAGGACGCGGTGGAGGCGTTTTCCGACCTCAAGGTGCCGAAAGAAATGTGGGTGTTCGAGAACCAGTATCACCCGCTCTGGGGCATTGCCAATCTCGGCGGCATGGATTGTCACGACTACGTGCTCGACTGGCTCAACGCGCTCTTCTCGGGCAAGCGCAAGCCGACCAAAGCCGGCCGCGTCGCTTACATCCGCGAAAACGGCGACGGGCCGTGGGGCAATTGCGAGTGGACGCCGCCGATCAAACCTGGGCAGGCTTATTTCTGAACGTTGCGTTTGCATGACGCGACCACCCCGTCACCTTCGGTGACACCCCTCCTAATGAAGGAGGGGAGAAAAATCTTTTCTCCGCCTCCGTGAGGACGGGGGATGCGAAGCAGAAGCGACGGTGTTCCCCGCCCCCGATCAAGACAGGGAATGCGAAGCAGAAGCGACGGTGTTCCCCGCCTCCGATCAAGACAGGGATGCGAAGCAGAAGCGACGGTATTCCCCTCCTCCGATGAGGAGGGGTGGCGCCGAAAGGCGACGGGGTGGTGTTACTGCGGCTGGATGCCGATCGACTTCAGCAGCTTTGCGTACTTGTCGATCTCGGTGCGGATGAAGCTCGAGAACTCCTGAGGCGTGCTGGTCGCCGCATCGACGCCGAGCGTCGCAAAGCGACTTTTGACGTCCTCGGTCTTCAGGATGCGCACGAGCTCGCTATTAAGACGAGTCACGATGGGCTGCGGCATCCCAGTCGGCGCCAATACGCCCCACCAGCTTGTCATCGCGAAGCCCGGTACTCCCGACGCGGCGATGGTAGGCACGCCCGGCACGAGCGGTGTCGGTTCGGGACCTGTCACGGCGAGCGCGCGCAGCTTGTTCGCCTTCACGTGCGGCAGCACCACGGCCATGTCGGAGAACACGACGTCGATCTCGCCCGCAAGGAGCGCTGTGGTAATGAGCGCGGAACCCTTGAACGGCACGTGCAGCATGTCGGTGCCGGTCATCTGTTTGTAAAGCTCCGCGGAGAGGTGAGAGATGCTGCCGGGTCCGCTCGAGCCGTAGTTGATCTTGCCCTTGTGTTTCCGGACGAGCCCGGTGAAATCCTTGAACGTCTTGGCCGGCACGGAGGGGTGCACTACCACGATTTGCGGTGCAGTCACGGCAAGGGTGATGGGCGTGAAGTCCTTGACGGGGTCATAACCGACGTTTTTGTAAACGTTGTGATTGATGGCAACCGGCCCGACATTCCCCACGAGCAGCGTGTAGCCATCCGGCGGCGACTTGGCCGCAACCGAGGAACCGAGGCTCCCCGCCACGCCCGCGCGGTTTTCCACAATGGCCTGCTGCTTCCACGCTTCGGTCAGCTTCTGTCCCAGAATGCGTGCGATCGTGTCCGACGTGCCGCCTGCGGGAAACGGCGCGATGACGCGAATCGGTTTGGTGGGATAGGCTTGTGCTGCTGCGGTTGCCGGAACGACGATCGACAGGGCGGCCAGCACGATGCCGGCCAACATGGGCTTCATGGCTTTTCTCCTTGACTCCGTGGAGCGGTGTCGAAGCCAGTTTGCCCTATGCCGCCGGCATAGACAAGGGCGTCGATCGCCCCGGCGCTAGGGCAGTTGGATCTTGCCGCCGCCGGGCACGCCGCCCGGACCGATGCCGCCCATCCCGCCCTGCGGCACGACGATGGACGAGGCCGCCTGGCGCCGCAGCTCCTGCAACTCGCGCATGGTGCGCTCGATCGCTTCCTTTGCCGCTCCGGCGAACTTCTTGGCGGCGTCTTCGAGCGACCCTGCCTCGATCTCGAAGCTGATCGGCAGCGGGCCGGCATTCGTCATAATTTGCGCTTCACCCGCGTACACCGTCTTGCGGCCCGCGTCCGCCGAACCGTCGCGCTTGACCGGCATCAGGACACGCAACGTGCCGACCTTGCGGTCGGTATAGATTTCCTCGCGATAGAGCGCTGCCGCATCCATTACCGCGTCGGTCGAGCGCTCGTTGGGATTCGCAGCCATATTCGCCTCATAGATGATGTTGTCCAATATCCGGAAGGGTAGCAGAAAAGCGCCCGCATTTTGAGCGCGCGCCGTGACAAACCGCGGCCCCTGTCCGAAAATGGACACCATGGATCTGGCCGAGTTTCGGAAGTCGGTTTCCGGCAGTACGCCACCATCCGGGCTGGGCGAGCTGCTGGAGGCGTTGTGGCACGAGGCGCACGGCGACTGGGCGCGCGCACACGAGATCGTGCAATCCCGCAAAAGCCGGTCCGCGGCAGCGGTGCATGCGTACCTGCACCGTAAGGAAGGCGATCTTTCGAACGCGGATTACTGGTACGAGCGCGCCGGGCGGGAGCGTTCGCGCGGCCCGCTGCAGCGCGAATGGGAGGCACTGGTGACGGAACTGTTGGTTCGCGGGAAGGAATAAGAATGGCCGATTACGAGATCACAACGCAGACGCTGGTACCGCCCGAGAGTCTCGTGCGCCTGACGCATCTCATCTACGCCTTGCATGCGTTCAGCGCCCTGATGGGCATACTCGGCAGCGCGTTCATCGTCACGGCGTTCCTGACCGGCTGGCCGTCCATCATTGCGGTAATCATCAACTACGTGAAGCGCAGCGATACGCGCGGCACCTATCTCGATTCGCATTTCGGCTGGCAGATACGGACCTTCTGGTACGCCTTGCTGTGGGTGATAGTGATGGTCCTGCTGATCTTCACCTTCATCGGCATCCCGCTCGCGTGGGTGCTCGGCGTGGTCGTCGGGATCTGGGTGCTCTATCGCATCATCCGCGGCTGGATCTCGCTCGGCAACGCGCAGCCGATGCCGGCGTGAGCAGACGCTGCTGTAGCGCCCTGCTTTGCCAGACTCGCCATC
>DATFGD010000257.1:0-6381 GCA_035249725.1 Burkholderiales bacterium | reverse complement strand
AAAACACGCGCTCGAGCTGAAACTTACCCCATGCGTATCGCCACCTGGAATGTCAATTCGCTGAAAGTACGGCTGTCTCCTGTCCTGTCCTGGCTGGAGAAACGCAAACCGGACATATTGTGCCTGCAGGAAACCAAACTGGAGGACGGCAAGTTCCCGCTTGACGAGATTTCGCGCGCGGGGTACCGGGCCCTCTTCAGCGGTCAAAAGACGTACAACGGCGTCGCGATCCTGAGCCGCGAGGCGTGCAGCGAGGTGGTGGCCGCCGTACCGGATTTCGAGGATGCGCAGAAGCGCGTGCTGGCCGCGAGCGTGTGCGGGATCCGGGTAATTTGTGTCTACGTGCCCAACGGGAAATCCGTGGAGTCCGACAAGTACCGCTATAAGCTGCGCTGGCTGGCGGCGCTCAGGGCGTGGCTGGAGCGCGAGCTCGAACGCTTTCCGCGGCTCGCAGTGCTGGGCGACTTCAACGTCGCCCCCGAAGAACGCGATGTGCACGACCCGGCGGTATGGAATGGGCAGGTACTCTTCAGCGGACCGGAACGCGAAGCGTTTCACGGACTGCTCGCCCTGGGATTAACCGACGCCTTTCGCCTCTTCGATCAGCCGGAAAAGGCCTTCACGTGGTGGGACTACCGCATGAATGCTTTCCGCCGCAAGCTGGGACTGCGCATCGACCACGTGCTGCTTTCACGCGAGCTCGCGGAGCGGTGTACGGCATGCACCATCGACAGCGAACCGCGCGGTGCGGAGCGGCCTTCCGACCACGCGCCGGTGACGGCAGATCTCGCGCTTCCGTCGGCCCACGGCTGAGGCCGATATTTGCTGCTCGCTACCCCCGCTCGGCGCTGTTACGCTCCTTGCCGTCGTCGAGGCCCAGCTCCTGTATCTTCCGCGTGAGCGTGTTGCGGCCGAGACCCAGCAACTGCGATGCTTCAATGCGCCGGCCGCCGGTGTGCGCGAGCGCCTTTGCAATCAACGCTTTTTCGAATCGGCGCGTAAGCTCCTCCATGATTGCCGTGCCGCCGCGGTTGAGCAGCGTCTCGACTTCTCTTTCGAGCAGCGGGACCCACCCGTCTGCCGAGGGCAGCGCTGAGTCCGTCCGGATCTCGGGCGGCAGATCCTTGATCTCGATCGTCGCGGACGGCGCCATCACGGTCAACCAATGACAGAGGTTTTCGAGCTGACGGACGTTGCCGGGAAAATCCTGCCCGCTCAGATAGCGCACGGTGGCCTCGGACAGGCGTTTTGCTTCGACGCCGAGCTCGCGCGCGCACTTCTGCAGAAAATATCGCGCGAGCAGCGGGATATCTTCACGGCGCTCGCGCAGCGACGGCAAGCGCAGCCGGATGACGTTCAGGCGATGGAACAGATCCTCGCGAAACAGCCCCTGTCGCGCGCGCATCTCGAGGTCCTGATGGGTTGCGGCGATCACCCGCACGTTGGCCTTGATCGGTTGATGTCCGCCCACCCGGTAAAAATGCCCGTCGGACAGCACGCGCAGCAGCCGCGTCTGCAACTCGGCCGGCATGTCGCCGATTTCGTCCAGAAAAAGCGTGCCGCCTTCGGCCTGCTCGAAGCGCCCGCGGCGCATCGATTGCGCGCCCGTGAACGCGCCACGCTCGTGTCCAAAGAGTTCCGACTCGAGGAGTTCTTTCGGTATCGCGGCCGTATTGATCGCGATGAATTGCTTGTCGGCGCGCGGGCTGTGTCGATAGAGCGCGCGTGCGACGAGTTCCTTGCCGGTGCCGGACTCACCGGTCACGAGCACCGTGGCATGCGACTGCGACAGCCGCCCGATCGCGCGAAACACCTCCTGCATCGAGGATGCCTGGCCGAGTATCTCGGGCGTGGCGGCGACCTCCTCCACGGTGGCCTCCTTGCGCGCGCTCTCCTGCATCGCCCGGCGAATCAGCTCGACCGCGTGGTCGACGTCGAAGGGTTTCGGCAGGTACTCGTACGCCCCGCCCTGGAACGCGGTCACGGCGCTTTCGAGGTCCGAATAAGCCGTCATGATGATGACGGGCAGATCGGGGTGGCGTTCCTTGGTCATTTGCAGCAGCTGCAGCCCCGATTCGCCGGGCATGCGGATGTCGCTTACCACGACCTGCGGCGTGTCCCGTTCGAAGGCAACGAGCGCATCCTGGGCCGAGGCGAACGTGCGAAACGCGATGTTCTCGCGCAGGAGCGCCTTTTCGAATACCCAGCGTATCGAACGGTCGTCGTCGATGATCCACACCGGTTTCATGGCGCGCCTTTCACGTCGCCGTTCGCGCACCGCTCATCGACCGGCAGCAGAATCGTAAAACAGGTGTTGCCCGGCACGCTGTCGTAAGTGAGGGTGCCCTGGTGCTGCGTGACGAAAGTCTGGGCGATGGTGAGTCCAAGACCGCTTCCGTTGTCGCGCCCGGATACGAGCGGGTACAGAATGCGGTCGCGTATGGCCTCCGGTATGCCGGGCCCGTCATCAAAGATGCTCACCTCGATGGCATGACGATAGCGTTTGCGCGCGAGCGTCACCTGGCGCGCGATTCGGGTACGCAGCCGGATCCCGCCCTTGCCCTCCATTGCCTGCGCGGCATTGCGCACGATATTGAGCGTCGCCTGAATGAGCTGTTCCCGGTCGCCTTTGAGCGGCGGAAGACTGGAGTCGTAATCGCGGCGGATCGCAATGCCTTCCGGGTACTCGGCGAGGATGAGGCTGCGCACGCGTTCGAGCACCTCGTGCACGTTCAACGCAACCGGTTTTGGCAGGCGATGCGGCGCGAGCAACCGGTCCATCAGCAGCTGCAGCCGATCGGCTTCCTTCATGATGACCTGCGTGTATTCGTGCAGCTCCGGGCGTTCGAGCTCGCGCTCAAGCAGCTGCGCCGCACCCCGTATGCCGCCGAGCGGGTTCTTGATCTCGTGCGCGAGATTGCGGATCAATTCGCGGTTGGTACGGGTCTGATCGAGAAGACGCTCCTCGCGGGCGATCTTGAGCTGCTGTTCGACGTGGCGCAATTCCAGGAGGTACGCTCCGCCTGCCGGCATGTCCACCGGGGTCACCGTGCATGCAAGCTGCAAGCGGCTGCGGCCCGCGACGCTGAGCGCGAGATCGTGTTCCGTGTAACTGCAGTTGTGCGCGCATGCATAGCCGATCGCCGCGACGAGTTTCGCATCCTCCTCGAATACCTTCGCGAGCGGCAAGCCCGATGTATTCCGGTTGCTCAATTCGAGCAGGTTTTCCGCCGCGGCGTTGAGGTACTGCACACCGAGTTGCTCGTCGAGAATGATCACGCCCGTTGCAAGCAGATCCAGGCCGGAGAACGTTTCCATTGTCATGACTTCGAACCGGTGGACTGCAGCAGCAAGAAGCGCGCCATCGCGCACGCAACGCGTTATACCCGCGCCCGTTGCGCTATCGCAGATTTGCGAGCTCCTTCTTCAGGCTCTCGATGTTGTTCTCGTGCTGCTTCACCCGCTTCTGGTACGGTTCCAGGCGATCGAGCACCCGCTGATAGTTGCGCTCGTCGCCGTTGCGCACCGCCTGCTGCTCGGCAAGCGCCTTCTGGGCCGCAGCAAGCTGCTTCTGCTCGCTCGCCAATTCCTGCTCGAGGATGCGGCGGCGGTCCGTATCGCGCTCGCGCTGCGTGGTGGCATCGACCTTGGGAAAGTTCGCGGGCGCGGGTGCCGTCTTGGCCGGCGGCTTGAACGCGGGGATCGTATTGACCGGCCCGACATCGAGCTGCTTGCAGCCCTTCGCCTCGGATTTGATGTTGGTGAAGCGCTTATTGCCGCTCGCGTCGACGCATTCATAGATCTGCGCCTGGGCGTTGAAGGCGACAAGCAGAATTGGAAACAGGAAGAGTCGCATCGATATCCCGGTTAGCGTGCTGAGCGTCGTGGGTCAGGCCCAGAATCACAACGTAAGTCTATGTGACGAAATCAGAAAGCGCAATGCACCTTTATAGTGCACGAGCTGCTGCGATAGGGTAGGAGGCGGCGTTACCGCCGCCGTCCTCCCACACCACCGTACGTGCGGTTCCGCATACGGCGGTTCATGAAACGCGCTGGAGACGCTGCACAGTATCGAGCAGCGACACCAGCCTCAAAGAATCGAACCACGATTTTGGGAAGGCAGCGTTCATGTGCGAGGCGCCCGCGTTCCACCAAGGTCCTCGTCCGTTCGTTGCCGAACGCCATGCCCGTTCTTCCGCTAAACCGCGCCGCATCAGGTTACGGGCTCGCGCAAGAGCCCGCTTCCAGTGCCGCCACAATACGCATCGCAGCTTGCGCCTGATCCAGCCATCGAGCGTTTCCAGCGCTTGCTTGGCAGGGGTCAGCTTAAAATACGCCGCCCAGCCGCGCAGCAATGGGTTAAGTTGCTCGATGGTATGGCTCAAACTCCTGCCCCTTGCGCCGCGCAGCAGCACTCGCACTCGCTCTGTTACACGAATGAGGCTCGAACGCGCAATGCGCAACTGCGGCCTCGGGTGCCACGTGATACTGTAGCCCAGAAACTTACGCCGCCACGGCACGTCCACCGCACTCTTACCCGCATTCACCTTGAGTTTGAGCCGTTCCGATAAGAACCGGGTAAGGCTCGCCAGCACCCGCTCGCCCGCACGCTGACTGCGCACATACACATTGCAGTCGTCGGCGTAGCGGCAGAAGGCATGGCCGCGTCGTTCCAGTTCCCGGTCCAGCTCCGTGAGCACAATGTTCGAGAGCAAGGGCGAGAGCGGCCCGCCTTGCGGCGTGCCTTGCACTCTCGGACTCACCAAACCCTCTGCCATCATGCCCGCCTCAAGATAACGGCGAATGAGCTTGAGCACGCGTGCATCATCGATCTTCTCTGCCAGCTTGCTCATCACGAGGTCGTGATTGACCCGGTCGAAGAACTTCTCCAGGTCGATATCAACCACCCAACGCCTGCCGGCCGCCACATGCTGTTGCGCAGCCTTGAGCGCCTGATGCGCATTCCTCCCCGACCGAAAGCCGTAGCTTGCCGTCGAGAAGGTCGGCTCGAAGATCGGATTCAGCACTTGATGTAGCGCCTGCTGAATCAGGCGATCGACCACCGTCGGTATGCCCAGCGTCCTCACCCCACCATCAGGTTTCGGTATATCTACCCGGCGCACCGGCGAAGGCAAATAAACGCCCGCCAGCAGCTTGGCCCTGATCTGCGGCCAGCGCTGCTTCAGATGGTCTTTGAACTCCAACACCGTGATGTCATCGACACCCGCAGCACCCTTGTTCTCAACCACCCGCTGATACGCAAGCTGAAGGTTGCGGCGTTCCACCACCGCTTCCATCAGCCCGCTCGCCCCCGCTTTCGTCTGCATGCGGTCCATCGTGCTCGCCTCGGCACTCACGCAAGCCTCGCCGGATACCGTCCCGCTTCGCTCGCGCAAGCCTCATCTGATCGATTCGCTTCTGCCGTCATCAACTCACACGCCTCACCGCCGCCTACTCGCGGCACTTCATGTTCGGCCCTTCGATGTCGCCACCTACTATGGCCTCTGCTGACTTCTGACGCCCCATCGCAACGCCTCTCGACGTCACTAGCTCAAAGGCAGAGCACCAGATCTCCCCGGGTATGACACACTCACCTTCACGCTTATGCCTGTCGGATCTACAACGCAGCGTTCCGTGCACGTATCGGGCTTCACAGATATACGCCTGCTCACCCCGCTGCATTGCCTCTATCCGCTTCCTGTTCGTCAGACCAGCGCTTTGCCTTCGGCTTCCTCCCGATTCGCAGTCGCCCGCGACACCCTTGCCGTTCGGCTAACACTTCCCCATGCCGGGTGTGTAGAGGACTTACACCTCCAAGTGAGTGCGCCCTGCCGGGCGCACGTAAAAAAAACCCCGCCGAAGCGGGGTCTCGATGATTAAACCATACTGCCGGCGCTCAACGCGTTCGACATTCATCGAGTTGAATCACTGCGGAAACTCTTCCAGGCAGGCGTGTAGGCGATACGTTCGTATGCGCTTTGGCGTTGGCTTCGGAGCCGGTTTGCGCCTGCGAACGTTCACCTAACCGCTGTTGTCGGCGAATCTTGGCGAACGTCTTTTTCAAGTCCGTTTCATTGCTCGGCGTGTAACGAAACGATTGGTCAAGAATAGATTTCACATGGCCACGATTCTTCGTCATGTCGCTCTCCCGTCTTCGAGTTAAGGAAACAGGTGATGCGTTACTCGCTTGATCCCAGGCAACCCGGCCGTCTCTGAGAGACCCGTGGCTTTCCGGCCCCGCATCGCTGCGGAAGTGGCTTGGTCTGGCGCTGAAGTTGGATTGTGCTATGCCTCCTTTTGCGGTGAACGTGCGGAGTAATTTACGCATGTCCGCTTGCATGCAATAGGGCTGATGGTATCGATACTTTCGTGCCAGATGTG
>DATFGD010000256.1:0-2452 GCA_035249725.1 Burkholderiales bacterium | reverse complement strand
ATGTGCTCGATCGCTTTGAAGACCTGTCGTTGTGGCAGGTCTCTGCTTCGGACGATGTGAAAGCGCGCCTGCGCTCGGCCGCGGGCAGCGCAGGTCACGGTCTTTGCCTCGAATTCGATTTCGGCGCGGTCTCCGGCTACGCCGTCGTGCGGCGCGAGTTGAAACTCGAGTATGGCGAAAACTACGAGTTCTCTTTTGCCATTCGCGGCGACGCACCGCCCAACACGCTGCAATTCAAGCTGCTCGACGCGAGCGGCGAGAATGTCTGGTGGGTCAATCGGCCGGACTTCATCTTCCCGCGCGACTGGGAGCGCGTTCGTTTCAAGCGGCGGCATATCAGTTTTGCGTGGGGCCCCGCACAGGACCCGCGCCTGACACGCAGCGCTGCGATCGAATTCGTGATCGTGCGAGGTCAGGGCGGCGGCAAGGGAACGGTGTGTTTCGACGAACTCGCATTTCGCGAGCTGCCGGTTGTCATGGGTAAGCCATCGCCGCCTCGCGTGAACACGACCTCGTCTGCTGCGCCCGCCCAGCCGGCTCACGCCGTGGACGGCGCCATCGAAACCGCATGGCGCAGCGATCCGCAATATACGAACGAGCAGACGGTTACGCTGGACTTCGGACGGCCTCGCGAATTTGGCGGTCTCGTGCTGCACTGGACGCCCGACGCGTTTGCCACACGTTACGCGATCGACTTTTCGGACGACGGCAAGCGCTGGCGAACCGTGCGCGAGGTGGTCGCGGGCAACGGCGGCGTGGATCCGCATCTGCTCACTGAATCCGAGACCCGGTATGTGAGACTGCGCATGCATGACGGCCCGCTGCGCGCCTACGGGATCGCGGAAATCGAGATCAAGGACCTGGAGTGGGGCGCATCGCCCAATGCGTTTTTCCGGGCACTCGCCAAGGCGGCGCCGCGTGGCCATTATCCCCGTGCGTACATCGGAGAGCAGAGCTACTGGACCGTGCTCGGCATTGACGGCGGCAAGTCGCACGGTCTTTTGTCGGAGGACGGTGCGCTCGAGATCGCGCCGCATTCGCCTGCGATTGAGCCGTTTCTGCTCGCGGACGGCAAGATCGTGACCTGGGCCGACGCGGAAATCGAGCACGCCCTGCTCGAAGACTATCTTCCCATCCCCAGCGTCACCTGGCGCGGCCGCGACTGGGCGCTGCACATCACGGCATTCGCCGCGGAAACGAGTGGCGGCGCGCAGACTGTTTCGCACTATACCGTCGAGAACCGCACCGATCGGCCCCGCGTCGTAACGCTTGCGCTCGCGATCCGGCCGTTTCAGGTGAATCCCCCGACGCAGTTTCTGAACGTGCCGGGCGGCGTAGCCCGGTTGCATGCACTGTCGTGGGACGGAAAGGTGCTGTCGCTCAACGGCGAGCCGCGGCTCTATCCGTTAGAGGGCCCGGACGAGGTGATCGCCGCGCGGTTCGATTCCGGCAACATTCCTGAATGGCTCGCCGCACGTAACGCACAGTCCGTCCATGCGATCTCGGACGAAACCGGCTTTGCCTCCGGCGTCCTTCTCTACCGGATGGAGCTGCCGGCGCGTGGCAGCCGACGCATCGCACTCGTCGCACCCTTCGATGGCGCGCCGGCGTTGCCCCCGCGCGCGGATGCCGAGACATGGCTGGAACGTCAGCAGGCGATGACTGCGCAGGACTGGCGGCAGAGATTGAACCGTGCCACATTGCATCTCCCCAAATCCGCCCAGCATATATCGAACACGTTGCGCACTGCGCTCGCGCACGTGCTCGCAAGCCGTGCCGGCGCGGCACTCCAGCCCGGCACGCGGGCGTATGCCCGCTCGTGGGTGCGCGACGGCGCCATGATGTCGGACGCGCTGTCGCGACTGGGCCACGCAACCGTGGCGCGCGATTACATCGAGTGGTTCGCGCCGCATCAGTTTAGCAACGGCAAAGTACCGTGTTGCGTGGACCGCCGTGGCTCGGATCCGGTGGCCGAGAACGACAGTCACGGCGCGTTCATCTATCTCATCGCGCAGCACTATCGCTACAGCCGGGACCGCGCGTGGCTGCAGAAGCTGTGGCCGCACGTTGGTTCGGCTGCAGACTATATGAACATCTTGCGGCTCAAGGAACGCACGGTGGAAAACCGCACGGCGGAACGGCGTGCGTTCTATGGCCTCATGCCGCCGTCGATCAGTCACGAGGGGTACTCCGACAAGCCGGCCTACTCCTACTGGGACGATTTCTGGACGCTCGCCGGGTACAGCGGTGCCATCGACATTGCCCGGGCGCTGGGGCGCGATACCGACGTGGAAAGGTTCGGGAGACAACGGGACGAATTCAGCCGGGATTTGCAGGCTTCGGTGCGCGCCAGCATCGCCCGGCACGGCATCGATTTCATACCCGGCAGCGCCGATCGCGGCGATTACGATCCCACGTCCACCACGATCGCGCTCTCCGTGGCGGGCGTCCA
>DATFGD010000255.1:0-16738 GCA_035249725.1 Burkholderiales bacterium | reverse complement strand
TCTTTCCCGGCAAGGAAGCCGGCCCGCAGTTCTATCCAGTGTCGGCGATCGACTATCTCACCGGGTATCTCATGGCGTTCGGGGCGATGGTCGCCCTCGCCCGCCGCGTGCGTGAAGGCGGAAGCTGGCTGGTGCGGATTTCGCTTGCGCAGACGGGGCGCTGGCTCGTCGGACGTGGGCAAGTGCCGGAAAGTGCGCTCAAAGATGTACCGAAGGAATTTACGCCGACTGAAATCGAGCGCTGGTCGATCACGAGCGACACGCCGGTAGGGAAGCTCCAGCACTTGGCGCCGGTCGTGCAGCTTTCCGAAACGCCCGCGCGGTGGGCGCGGACCACCGTGCCGCTCGGCTATCACGAGCCGGCTTGGCCAGCGCGCTAGCTGCCCCTCCGCATTAGCAAATTGACTTGCTGCAATAATCCTCGACGGCAATTGCCGCGGTATACCGCGTGTAGCGCGACATTGCTGCCGGCGCCACAGCAACACCGCCATCGCACGAGATAATCTCAGCGAATTCCCCTGTCGAAATGCACCCTTTGTAACAGCGGCAGCGTTACAATCTTTTTTCTTATCGCAGCGACATTCTTTCGGAACTTTCGATTTTCACAATGTCGTAACGCATCGTAGTGTCGAGCGCGACACGGCGCGCGCTACGTTGAGCCAACAAAACATTGATGGATATCTTGCAAGGAGGATTCATGTTCGCAGATGTCATTCGTCAAGCCAAAAATGAGCATGAGATTTGCTTTCTGCTGACCTCTTATGTGGAGTCGGTACGGTACTGCGACCAACTGAATCTACTACCGGAATGTGTGAAGAGAGTGCCCCCCGCTGGCATGGAGCAGGTGAGGGAGCAGTGTCAACAACTTGTCTTGGAACTCGACAAGTCATCCAAGGGCTTGAATGACAATGCCTGCGTGGTGATCAAAGAAGCCTTGCACATTTTCAGCGTCGCATTGGATCGCCTGCAATTACTGACTGTGGCAAACCGACCGCCATCAGCCGAACGCCGCAAGCGCGAACGTCGCCAGTACTCGGCCGAGATCGCGCGCAGGCCTTTCGGCGCCGGTGCGCAAGGCGAGACACGATCCGAGCCGAGTGAGGACCACGGGCAGCCTGCTCGGTTGTAAGCGCCGTCAACGTCTGCATTTGTGCGCGGGCGTGGATTAAGAGTGCATAACAAAATGAACCCACGCCGTTCATGGTTCGACAAGCTCACCACGAACGGCTCTCTATGAACGACCGTTCGCCCTGAGCTCGTCGAAGGGTGGACGGTCATTTTGTTACGGACTCTAAGAACAGTTTACAGCTTGATGTTGGCGGCCTTGACGACTTTCTTCCACTTCTCGATGTCGGCGACGAGCGTCTTGCGGAAATCAGCCTGCGTGCCACCGACGACCTCCAGCCCGATCGAATCCATGCGCGCCTTGACGTCGGGCATCTTCAGCATCCGGTTGATCTCCGCGTTCCAGCGCGCGGCGATGTGCTTGGGCAGTCCCTTCGGGGCCATGATGGCCGACCAGCTGACGGATTCATAGCCGGGAACGCTTTCGCCTATGGTCGGTAGATCGGGCACGGCCTGATTGCGCTTGCCGCTGGTCACCGCGATGCCGAGCACGCGCCTGGCTTTGTGGTGGGGAATCATTCCCGTAATCCCGCTGAAGATGAGCTGGATCTGGCCGCTCATCAGGTCGGTCAATCCGGCGGTAGACCCTTTGTACGGCACGTGCGTCATCTTGAGCCCGGCCATCTGCGCGAACTCCTCGGTGGCGAGGTGATTGCCGCTGCCTGTGCCGCCGGAGGCGAAGTTGATCTTGCCGGGATTCGACTTGGCGTACGCGATCAGCTCCTTGACGCTCTTGAAGGCGCTCGACGGATTGACGACCACCATGTTCGCGATCTCGCCGATCATGATGACAGGCACAACGTCGTTGACCGGGTCGTACGCGAGCTTGTAGAGCGCCACGTTGGCGGCATAGCTCGTTGACACCTGGACCATGGTGTAGCCGTCGGGGGGCGCTTTCACCGCGAGTTCCACGCCGATGCTTCCCGCTGCGCCGGGCCGATTGTCCACCACCACGCTTTGTCCAAACGCGTCGGAGAGTTTCTGCGATATCGTGCGCGCCACGACGTCGGTCTGGCCGCCGGCCGGGAACGGGACGATCAGCCGGATCGGCTTGGTGGGGTAGTTCTGCTGGGCATGCCCGCCGCCCGCCGCGAGCGAAAGTCCAAGAATCGCGATGATCAGCCCGTAGGTTTTCATGGTCTTCTCCATCCGGATTTATTGGCCCTATCCAATGTGACGGCAATCTATGCCAATGACGCAAGCTTCGCAACCGCCATCCGGGTTCGCTGTCCTACTTGCCTGCAGACGCGGTCGGGGCTACGCTCATGGCATGTCCGCGCCCAATCAGGAGGTATCCGTATGACACAAGTAGCCGAAGTCCCGGCTTCCACGCAGCCGATCGAGCGTCCCAGCCCGGTCCGCATCAAGAAGCTGGGCCACGTGGTGATTCAGGTGCGCGACCTCGAGCGCTCGATCCGCTTCTATACTGAAGTGTTGAACTTTCGCGTCTCGGATAACGCGACGGCTGGCGGGGTGTTTCTGACCGCTGTGGGCGACCATCACACGATCGGCCTCTTTCCCTCCGACGGGCAAAACGCAGAAATACCGTCGAAGGGAGCGGTTCGGCTGCATCACGTTGCATTCCAGGTCGAATCCCTGGACGAATTATTCGAAGTCCGTGCGTATCTTCAGGAGCGCGGCGTCCCGATTGTCTGGGAAGGGCGGCGCGCCATGGGCGGTCACACGAGCGTCGAATTCCTCGACCCGGACGGCTATCACCTCGAGCTGTACTACGACATGGACCAGATTCCTCCGGGCGGCCGCTCCCGTCCGAGGGACCCCAACGCCAGACACGATACCTTGGAGAAGTCGCGGGACAACCCGAAGCCACCGACCTGGTAGAGCGGCCTTAGCGGGCGCATCTATATCGGATTTCGCGCGTTCAGCGATGATCGCCGGGCGGCAGGCATGATCGAACCGAGGGGTGTGGTCCACTTCAGCATCGCGGTCAGCGATCTGGAAGTGAGCCGCAAGTTCTATACCGAGATCCTCGGGCTCAAGCTTGTTCACGACGGTTCCGCTTTCGGCATGGTGTTCCTGCGCGCGGGCGACGACCACGTCATTCTCGCGAGAAGCGACGCACCATTGCAGCGGAGTGCCGCCGACAGCCGGCGGGCTCATCATGCCTTCAAGGTCGATGCCGCAAAGTACGACGACGCGAAGGCCTTCCTGGTGTCCAGGGGTGTGGAGGTGTTCGAGGAGGAGGACCGCAAGAAGGGGGTCTTCGTCGGTCGGCAGTTCTACATTCGCGATCCCGACGGCGCCGTCATCGAATTCACGGAATGGGACGGCACCAGCATTCTGGATTGATTAACCCCCTCCCCAACCCACCCCACCCTCCCCCGCGCTTCGCGCAAGGGAGGGATTTTCGACCGTTCGTGCTGCTCTGCGCCTGTCCGTGTCAAAAGGAGGCATAAGCGGCGCAGTCGTTCAGTCGGCCGACACCAGATCTCCTGTCAGAACCCACTGCCGCTCCTTGGGCGAGGGGGCGGTAATTTGCAGCGTGCCGGCGCCGCGTAGGCCTTTCAGCTTGCCGGTGCCGCCCGCCGTCTCCCAAACCCCGTTTGCCAGTAAGCGGCGCTTGCCCTCTGCACCCGGCAAAAAGAGAGCACGAAACTGGTACTTGAGATACGCGATGTCGCCATCGGCCGTGGTGAACACGAGATAGCCGTTCGCGTTCGCGCCGGCAGCCGGATTCACATCGTGCATGCCCCACTCCAGCATCGTCGCGCCGGTGAGCGGCCCGTTCCCGCTCGCCTTACCTTCCCGCTGCGTCGCCAGCACGTACCGCTTCGTGCCATCGGCGAACTCCAGTTTGGAATCCGACTTCGGCATGAGGACTGCCTCGATCTTTGTCGGTGCTGCCAGCGCCGCTCCGTTCGCGAGGGCGCAAAACGCTGCTGCTGCAACTAACCGACAAAACAACGCTGTTTCGTTCCTCGAGTTCATTTCAGGCTCCTTTCTGTTAGTCGGGCGACTGATGGATTGCTCATGCACCCGAGCGCTAACGATAGGACGCTGCGTTGGTTCGATGGGAGCTTTTGCGACGGATGAGGCGAATCGCGGCACGGCCGCGGTCAAAGCGGGTACGGGCGGGAATGACTGCGCGGGATGCGGTATCAGCCGGCGCTCGGCTTCCAGTGCTGGTCCTTCAGCTCGATCATGTAGGTGCGGGTTCCGGAGCCGCCGATGTTTTCCGTCGCGTGCGTGACCGCCGGCTCGAAAGACACGTGCCCCGGAGGCACCTCACGCACCCTGCTCCTTCCTTCCGCATTTGTAACCCGCACCTTGGCACCCGTCAGTGAGACCGTGACCCGCTCGGGGTGGTAATGCATGCCCTGGCCGCAAACACCAAGCCCAGGTCTGCTTCTGAACTCGATTACCCGCACACGCTCGTTTTCGACCACGACCCGAAACGATCGTGGATCGGACGTCACGGCATCCTGCGCGAGCAGGTCGCGCGTGACGCCCAGGGCGGCGAGCATGGCGAGGACTTCACGGCGCGTCCTGAGGTTTCCCGTTTTCATAGATTGCCCCACTACCGAGCGTTGCCAAAACAGTCTTGTGATGAGCACATCACATCTGTCGGAACAGATGATGGTAGGCCTCGCTCACCTGCAGTTTTTCGGGCCGCTGCTTCAGGCGCAATGCGAAGTTACCGCGATCGTCACGGATCACGCTGTCGATGGCGTGAACGTTGACGATGGTCGAGCGATGCACTTGCCAGAACATGGTGGGATCCAGCTCGGCTGCCAGCTCCCTGATCGTCTTCTTGATCAAGGCTTCGGCATCGGGCGTGACCACCAGCGTGTACTTCTGGTCCGACTTGAAATACAGGATCTCCTCCACGGTAATCAGACGCACGGCCGCACCACGCGAGGCGTTGATCCACTGAAGATATCGCGGCATGCCCGGCGCGCGTTCAACCAGGTCCTGGAGTGCCCGACGCAGATCGACCGGCGGCTGCTGCAGGCGCGCCTTCAATCGCTGGATGGTGGTAGCGAGGCGCGCAGGCGTCGGCGGCTTCAGCACGTAGTCCATCGCGCCCGCCTCGAAAGCTTCGACCGCGTGCTCGTCGTAAGAGGTGATGAAAGCCACGTGGCAGCGGCCCGCGATCTGGCGCGCCGCCTCGATACCGGTCAGCAGCGGCATGTGGATGTCGAGAAACGCCACGTCGGGCTGATGCGCGTCGATGGCGTTCAGCGCAGCCACTCCGTCGCTAACCCGCGCAACGATTCTGAGCTGCGGCCACAATGCCTGCAGCATGTCAGCAAGCTCATCGGCGAGCAGCGGTTCGTCCTCTGCGAGGACCGCCGTCGGGGCGGACCCGGATACCGGCTCAGGCGTGTTCATAGGGCACCTTCACGATAACATTGATTACACCGGATGCGCTTTCGATCTCCAATTTCCCCGCGGCTCCATATAGCTCCATTAACAATGAATGGACGCGTGAGAGGGACGCTTTCGATGGCGCCGCACCAAGCGTCAGCACCATTCGGCACTCGTCACCCGCACGTGTGGCGGTCAGCCGGAGCGGATAAGCGTCACAGCCGACGGCGGTGTCCAGAAGCGGCAGCAACACGCCGGGCGGAAAGCGCGCGTGCATCGCATCGGGCGCAACATCAATGGTCATGGCGAGCCCAGCTGCGTCCGCCAGCGCCTTCAACTTCACATAGGCGCGTGCGAGCTCGACCTCGCGCGTGAGGCTCGATGATGCGGTTCGAAGACGCGGCAACGCCGCGCGCAGGAAAGCGATCAGTTCGTCGAGAAAGCGCTCACCCTGCGCGACATTCCGTTCGTACAAACGACGCACGGTGTCCAGCATCTCGAACAGCAGTCGGGGATCGATGCGCGCTTGCATTTCCTGCAGGCGCGCTTCAACGATGCGGCGGCGGGCATCGCGTTGAGCCATTTGGGCGGCGGCGAGGCGGGCGGCGGCCTGTTCGTGCTCGCGGCTGCGGCGCAGATGCGCAAAATAGAGCAGCGCGATGATGAGCGAAAATATGAACGCGTACAGGTGCGCCGTCCCAGCGCTATAGGCGACGCCTTGTTCGATCAGGATCGTTATGCGACCTGCCGTCAGGATGCCGGCCAGGGCGGCGGCCAGACATGCAGCCATAAACGCCGCCACGGCGCGGGCTGTTCGCCCGAAATGTCGCGCGACGCGCTCGCAGCCACAACCCGCGAGCAGCATCAACGACCACAGCAAAATACCATACAGGATCCACCACAGGCCGAGCCGCACGAGGTCGACCGCGGTCGCTGCCCGCATGACGCTCAACGTCCCGGTGAAGAACGCGGCGGGCCCGGCAAAGGCAAGCATGCCCGCCATCGCAATCGCACCCCGATGACTCTGCAGCCAGTGCGCAAAACTGCCGGCCTGCGTGGCCTGCAGGTCGAGGCGCATCGCCCGCATGGCGGTCAGCATGGCGGTTCAGACGACGTCGCGCATGGGTGCAGCCACGCCCTGCACCCTGTCCCTGTCCAACGGGATCGCGATCGTGGCACGGGCGCCGCGTGGTTCACGCCCTTCCAAGGTGAGGCCTGCCCGGTTTTCGTAGCACGCCGCCAGTTGCCGCCTGGCGTTGACGAGCCCGACACCGGTACCGCTGCTTGCCGTTGCGCCGAATCCCGCCCCGTCGTCGAGCACGCTGACTTCGAGCATGCTGCACCGGCGTACGGCGCGCACCTCGATATGACCTCCGCCCGCGGGCTCGAGCCCGTGCTTGATCGCATTCTCGACCAGCGTGATGAGCAGCATCGGCGGAAATTCGACGTCGTTCAACGCCGCATCGACGTCGATCGAGAAACTGAGCTGCGTTCCCATTCGAAGTTGAAACAGGTCGAGATATGCGCGCACGGCCGCGACTTCTTCGCCCAGAGAGGTGCGCCGGCTGCGCAACTGCGGAAGTGCGGTACGCAGGTAACGCATCAGGCTGCCGAGCGCTTCGGTACCAGCCTCCGGCCGGGTGCGATACAGGCGGCGCACGTTCGCAAGCATGTTGAACAGGAAATGCGGCTCGATCTGTGCCTGGAGCAATGCGAGCTGCTGTTCACTTTCTCCCTGCTGCAGTTGGGCGCGCGCAATCTCCGCGGCGTGCGCGGCCGCATCTGTCCGCAACGCGCGCTGGTGCACGTCCGCGATTAACGCCAGGAACACGGCCGGCAAGCCCCAGCGCAGCGAATCGGAGAACACGCGAAGCGGGGGCGGAAGGTGCTCGAACCCGCTGGCGTAGTAGGCGTGTAGCAGCACGGCAAGCAAGGCCGACAAAACGAGCAGCACCGTGCATAGCAACGGAAGTCGCAACGGCATGCTGCGCGGGAGCGCTTCGTCAAACACGGTGAACGCGGCGAGCAGCGCAGCTGCGATGACCACCAGCTCGGCGAGATGCTCGAGCCAGGCCAGGGCGATTTCTGCTGGTGAAAAGAAATCCACAAGAGCGGGGCTGAGCAAGGCTCCGAGTGACAGCATTACCGTCACCAATCCCACCGCCGCCAGCCGCCACCGATCCAGGGCGCATGCCGCTCGCGCGACGAGGCTCTCGTCAACCCGAGCAGCACGCGCAAGACCGACGTTTCCCTGCATTCGGATTCTCGATCGACCCAAAGCAACCATTCTGAGCTTGACGATCGACGGCGCACCGCCGGAGATCGACGAATCACCCGGTTCAGGGCATGAACGCCCCCCCTCGCGGATGAACGCGAAAGATGGCGCTCGCCGATGGACTTCGTACTCTAGCATGGGGCACGGCGGCAAAACGCCTGGAACGCCAAGGCATCACGGAAGGACGACAACAGCTTTCATTACGGCACGCGAGCCTTGATCGCATTTGCCCGCGCCGGGTACTGGATCGTTCCATCCGGCGAAAGCGGTAGTCCGGCCCGCACACTTTCCATCAATCTCTCCCGATCGGCACTTTGCATTGCAGCGATCATCTTGGTGGTCGGCGCATAGCTGGGTGTCTGCGCCTGCCAGAAAGATTCGAAGTCCGGAAACGAGACCGTTATGTCAATGGATGTGCTGGCGATCTCCTGAAACCCTGCGCGCTCGAACATCGAAATGAGCGCGCCGAGGCTGGACTCATGAGCCCCGGGAAGATCGGGGACGTCCATCCCGAATCTCCGCATGCCCTGGCGCATCGGCCCGCTAGGTGAAAGCTCGGGTGCGAAATCCCAGATGTACCCAGCCACCATGCCGCCCTTACGCGCGACACGGCGCATCTCGGATAATGCCCGGGGCCGATCAGGGATGAAGTTGATGACCAGCGCTGAGACCACGATGTCGAAAGCGCAATCCGGAAAGGGCAGCACCCGTGCATCCGCGACCTGGAAATCCGCGCGCTGTGCGGCGGGCTGACTGCTCGCGTATTCGATCTGCTCTTTCGAGGGATCGATTGCGGATACGGCCGCGGGAGACGCTCGATCCAATAACACTTCCGTGAAAACGCCCGTGCCGCAACCGATCTCGAGCCAGCGTGCGCCCGAAGGTGGCGCCAGCCAATCAAGGAAGACCGGCGCAACCGCTCGGCTCCACCGGCCCATCAGGCGTTCGTAAGCGGCGCTGTCGTCGAAGCGTAGCGACTGCTCGGTCAAGGGCGAACGGGCCGCTTCGGTCGTATCGCGCGCTTATCGCCGCTCGATACCCGCCACCCGAACGACATCCGACCACTTCCTGCGCTCGGAGGCGATGTGTTTCGCGAACTGCGCCGGCGTGGTCGGCGTGGCGTTCAACCCCTGGTTTTCGAACGTTTCCAGCACTTTCGCGGATTTGAGCGCGTCAACGGTCGCCTTGTTGATCCTGCTGATGATGCTCTGCGGCGTACCGGCCGGCGCGAACAGGCCGTACCAGGTGGCGTAGTGGTAATCCTGCACGCCTGCTTCCGCGAGCGTCGGCACGTCGGGCAGCGGGCCGGCGCGTTCGGAGGTCGTGACCGCGTACGCGCGCAGGCGCCCCTGTTTCACGTGCGGCAGCGCGGACGCGAAGGTCGAGAGGTAGACCGTGATCTGCTGGCCGAGTAGCGCGGTGATCGCCGGCCCGGTGCCCTTGAACGGCACTTGCACCAGGTCCGCGTTGATCTTTTGCAACAACTGTTCCGACGCAAGATGCGTCGCCGTGCCGTAACCGGGCGTGCCGAAGGTGTACTTGCCCGGCTGAGAGCGCATCAGCGCGATGAAATCCTTCATCGTTTTCGCCGAGAGCGACGGATGCGAGACGAGGATGCTGGGCTGCTCCGATACCCGCGTGATGGGGGCGAGGTCGCGCCCAACGTCGAAGGGAAGTTTCTTGTAGATTGCGGAGTTCACGGTGAGGCTGGTCGTGCCCAGGAGCAACGTATGGCCGTCGGGCGTCGCTTTCGCCACGATTTCGGAGCCGATGATGCTCGCCGCGCCCGGGCGATTGTCCACGACGATCGTCTCGCCCAGCGCAGCCCCGATCGGCTCGGCCAGGATGCGAGCGGTGATGTCGGTGCCGCCGCCGGGCGAAAACGGCACGATGAGGCGTATCGGTCGTTCAGGGTAGCGGTCGGCAGCCAGGGCCGGGACCGCGAACAAGGCACACAGCGTCGCGAGCAATGATGCACGGGTGATGCGGAACATGGTTTCCTCCTCGTTATAGGTTTGCCCCTTGACGGGGCGGTTAACGTCGCCGGCGCTGCCGCCGGCCGAAACCAGCCCTATGTCCCTGAACGTATGTAATTATTGAGTCACTTCTCCTCTGCCACATGTCGAGCCGGCGTCGAATGACATCGTGCTCCAGAAAGAAATCCCCTGCAAGCTATTCTGCAGGACGCCGTTGTGACGGGTACCACCGCCGGCTGCTTCGCGGTTTGGATCGTGTATCGCGTAACGGCCGACAGGCCGGTATTATTCTGGCGGACTTCCACCACGTTCGCAGGAGCAGACACGCAATGGCGACCTATCATCCTTCGATTACTGACGAACAGGCCGCGCTGATCCGCAGCGCGAAGATGTTTTTCGTCGCCTCTGCAGACCCGCAGCTGGCGTGGGGCCCGGACGAAGTCGGCCCGGTCAATGTTTCGCCGAAGGGCGGCGTCACGCTGCACATTCTCAGTGCCAATCGCGTTGCCTATCTCGATTACCGCGGGTCCGGCAACGAAACGGCCAGGCACTGCGCGGCAGGCGGCCCCATAACCGTCATGATCTGCTCGTTCGAGGAAAAAGACGCCGCGGTCGTGCGGCTCTTCGGACGGGCGCGCGCGACATCGCTCGCCGAGTCGCCGCTGTCGCAGCTACTGCTCGAGCGGTCGGGGCCGGAGCCGAAAGGATCAGCGCGGCAGGTAATCGAAGTCGAGATCGAAAGGACGATGACGAGCTGCGGCTATGGCGTCCCGGTCATGACGTTCGTGCGCGAGCGGCGCACGGTCGACCGCGGGCGCCGGTATAAGGCGGCCGCCACAGCGCGCCCACAGCCGGCCCGTATAAATCCAGACTGACAGTCAACGCTGGTCGTGTCAGTCGAGTTTGATGCCGGTCGCTTTGACCAGCGCGGCGCTGACAGCAATCTCCTTCTCAACATACGCATCGAATTCTTTCGGCGTCATGACCATCGGATCGACGCCGAGCGCGGCCAGCTTGTCGCGCACCTTCGGCGTTTGCAGTGCCGTGAGCGTCTCGCGGTGCAGCTTGTCGACGATGTCGCGCGGCGTTTTGGCCGGCAGAAACAGTCCGAACCAGAACGGATATTCGGCGTTAGTGAAACCGGCTTCCCGCGTCGTCGGTACGTCGGGAAGCGCAGCGGAGCGTTTGGCGCCATTTACAACCAGTGCGACGAGCCTGCCCTCCCGAACGTGCGGCAGGACCAGTCCCACCGGTCCGAAAAAGAACTCGACCCGGCCGCCCATCACTTCAGACATCGCTTCCGCGCCGCCTTTGAACGGCACATGCACGGCCGCCACTTTAGCGCTGAACCGAAAACGCTCTGCGGCCATATGCGTCGAAGTGCCGACCCCGACCGATGAGAAATTGAACGTACCCGGCTTCGCCTTGGCCGCCGCGACGAGATCGCTAACTGTCTTGATGCCTTTCGCCGGAGATACGACCATCACCTGCGGCGAAATGCCGAGCGGAACGACCGACGCGAAATCGCGCGCTGCATGGTAACTGAGGTTCTGATATAGCGACGGCGTGATCGTGTGCGCTGACGAGTTGACGAGAAAGGTGTGGCCGTCAGCGGTCGCCTTGGCGACCAAAGTGGTACCGATGGTGGTTCCGGCGCCCGGGCGGTTCTCGACGACGATGTTCTGCCCGATCTGCGGGGAAAGCTGCTCGAAAACCACGCGCGGGACAATATCGACAGTACTTCCGGCGCCGGCGGGCACGACTGCCCGCAGCGGCTTCGTCGGCCAGGCCTGTGCCCCGGCATTCAGAGTCAATAGCGCCATGCTGAGTGCAGGCAATATCATCGAGCAGATCGGTTTCATGAGGTCCTCCGGTTACGCATCGCGGGTTTCATGAAGGTGGCGACACGTGGGGCAATGCTGATGTGCGGGCCATTATCTGTCCAATACATAATATTGATGGCGATCCAGGCCGATTCGGCATAAGGTATCGCATGGACTTACGGTATCTCCGAACCTTCGTGACCGTGGCGGAACTGGGCACCGTCTCCAAAGCCGCGCTGCGGCTGCACATCGCCCAGCCCGCCTTGTCCCGACAAATAAACAATCTCGAGCAGGAACTGGGGCTCAAGCTTTTCAACCGCGTCGGCCGGCGCCTGCTTTTGTCGAGCGAAGGCGAACAGTTGCTGAATGACTGCCGTGGCGTATTGAACTATGCCCGCGCACTGGGAGAGCGCGCACAACTGCTGCGGCGCGGAGATGCGGGCGTGCTGAAAGTGTCGGCCTCGCCGCACCTGATGGAGGGCATTTTTCCGGAGTTTCTGAAACGCTACGGGCAACGCTATCCCAACGTGCAGGTGAAACTGAACGATACGGTGGGTCCTGAACAATTGGCGATGCTCGAACGCGGCGACATCGATTTGGCGCAAGCCCTCGTGCGTGCGATTCCGCCGCAAGCGCAGCACTTCGCGAGTCATCTGCTTCAGCCGACGGACATGCTGGCCGCCTGCCACCCGAGCCTGAACCTGGGCAAAGGCGCGACGATCGACATCGCTCGCCTGGCGCCCTACCCGTTGCTGCAGATCAGTACCGCGTTCGTGATCCGCAGAACGTTTGATGCGGCGTGCCGCCTCGCCGGCTTCAGGGCGAACAACGTGCTCGAAAGCCACGCCCCGCATGCTCTCCTCGCGCTGGCCGCAGCCGGGCATGGCGTCGCAATAATTCCCTCGGCGTTGCGAACGCACTACTACAAGCTGCGCATTGTCCGCGTAACTTACCGGGGCAAACCGCTGCGGGAGGAGTTGACGATCCTGTCCGACAAGCGGCGCCCGCTGCCGCCGTATGCCGTAGCTTTTCGCGAGATGCTCGCCGATTACGCGCGCGAAGTGTTTCCCCTCACAAGACCGACCGAACCCGAAAGCGATACCCGGGTGAAGGGGACTTCCCAGCGCAGGACTAAACTCGAACTGATGGAGTGACCACCAAAGACGAAGATGGTCGTGCTGTGGTGACGCGCACGGCGGGATCGGCGCGACACGCACTCCGCATACACCTCACGGAAGTTTCTATTCGGTCGCCTTCGGCGCCACCTCTTCTCATCGGAGGAGAGGAAAGCGCACGCGCTCCCTTCTAATGCACACAAAACCTCTCCCCTCCTCCGATGAGGAGGGGTGTCAACTGTGTTGACGGGGTGGTGAAACGATGTGCCTATTCAACCAGGCGTGTGTTTTGCCAGAAACTCTTTCACGCGCACCTTTGCCGCCGCCAGCGCCGCACCCTCTTTCCACTCCGGAACGAATTCCGCATTGGGGAGCAGCTTTGCCGTTTCCTCCGAGATCGGGTACGGATGTGCTTCGTCGTTGCCCGCGAGCACGAGGCACGGCGTCTTGCAGCTCTTAACGAACTCGCGATCCACGGCGTAGAGAAAACCGGGCGCATACATGTTCTGGTAGAACGCATCGAGCACTTCTTCGGTCGCCTCAGGATGATCCTTGAGGCCCTTCGCCCACTCGTCGAAGCGCGCGGCGCGACCCGGTTTCAACGGGCCCACGCGCCCGATGGGCTGCGCGAGCACCGCGCTCGCAACCCGCTGCGGCTGCGTCTTCAGCATGCTCATGATGAACGAACCGCCGATGCACTGCCCGTACAGGTGACAGCGGTCGATCTTCAGGTGATCGAGCACGGCGATATGATCTTGCGTAAAGCTGTGCCAGCCGTCTTTCGCTGTGATCGGCGCCCATGACTTGCCCCCGGCATTGCGCTGATCCATCGCGATCACCCGGTAGTTCGAAGCGAACTCGGTGATGGGATTGATGGGCGCCGAAGGCTGGCTCCACACTGCGATGGTGGACTTCACACCCGCCGGTGCGAAGGTGAGGATCGGGAAACCCTTGCCGTATTCCTCGAAGTAGATCGTTGCGCCGTGGTGCTCGATGGTTGGCATGTCTCTGTCCTTTTTGCATGTGAAGCGAATCGACGCCGTTCATGGTTCGACGGTGCTCACCACGAATGGCTATCCAAAAAGTACCGTTCACCCTCTCTATGAGCTCGGGGCGAGCGCTATTTTAAGGGCAACCTTCGAACCATCAAGCTGGGGTGCGGCCCATCTGCGTAGCAAAGGTAGGCCCGTGTGCATGTTGCCTAATGCATCAATTTCACACCGTGCACGCGTTGGCGCTGGACGCGATACGGTCTTGAGTGGCCAGTGCTAGGGTATGCGCCGAATTTCGCGTTCCCGTTCCTGGCGCAGCCCGCTTCGAGCGCGCAGTCCTCACAGCGGCAGCGTCGCATCCGCACGTGCGTCCGCCGCTTCTGCCGCAGGGGCCGCGCGCTTCTTGTGCCGACCGAGATAAAGCATCCAACCGGTGATCGCGAAGAGCGGCATGAGCGCACTCGCGGCCATCAGTACGATCGACCCGGCCAGGCCGAAGAAGCGGCCGGAATGCAGGGCGAACACGCTGCTCATCAACTTCGCGCCCGGCGCCTTGTCCGCGTAGCGCTCGTGCTTCAACACCGCGCCGCTCCGCGCGTCGAGCACGACACGGTCGAATGCGCGATCGTGCGCGGAATCGGCACGAAGATAGGTGATTTGCACATGTTGGCCCGGCCCGTTCGGGACTCGCAGGGTTGCGCTCGTATACGGGCCCGCGGCACGCTCGAACGCAAACCAGACAGCGGCGAGATCGAACTTTTCCTTCTTCGATGCGCGCTGCGGCGCCTCCTCACGCGGTGGACCGGAACGCTCCCGACCTTCCCGCGTGGAAGTCACCTGCGATGCACCGGCCCGCGAGACCGAACGCGGTGCCCCAGTGAGCGCGTACAGCGCGTCGCGGTACCAATCGTAGGACCAGTAAAGTCCGGTAAGTCCCATCGCAAAATAGGGAATCAGCACCCAAGTTCCCACGGTGGCGTGCAGGTCACGCAGAAACCTGCGGCCGCGCCGCGTCCGGTCGAATGTGAGCCACGCGCGCCAATCGAAAACGCGCCGCGGCCAGCGTAGATACAAGCCCGAGAGGCACATCACAACGAGCGCGATGGTGGAGGCGCCGACCACGTGCTTCCCGACCGCGCCCGCCGCTAGCCAGCGATGCGTTTCCATAACCAACCGGAAGAATCGGGCGCCGCGCGACTCGCCCAGCAGTTCGCCCGTATAAGGATCGGCGTACTGCACTTCGCTGCGCCGGGAGCCGGGGCCGCCTGCAACGTCCGGTTTTGCGGCAAACACCACTCGCGCCGCATGATCCCGCGCTCGATATACCGTCAGCGAGGTCACCTGCTTTTCCGGACGAGCGGCCTGAATGCGCGAAAGAAGTTCTGCGGACGGGAGCGGGGGCTCCGCTCTTTGCGCAACGGTTATAAGGGCGGGATTGAGTGCGCGCAGGATCTCGTTCTGAAAGGAAAGGCACGCACCCGTTACGCCGACCACTGCCAACACGATCCCGGCGGTGATGCCGATCGCCCAGTGAATCTGAAACCAGATTTTTCTCATGGGAGGCGATGAGTACTCGGTTCAGCACTGCGCCCACATGCGCAGCAGGTTGTGGTAGCAGGCAGTGAGGTGTGCGCAGGCGGTCGCGTCGGCTCCGGATGCGCTCAGACGCTGAATGGCGGTGTCGACATCGAAGAGCAGCGTGCGCTGAGCGTCGTCGCGCACCATACTTTCGATCCAGAAAAAAGAGGCGAGCCGCGCGCCGCGCGTGACGGGCGTCACCCGATGCAGGCTCGTCGCCGGATAGAGCACCATGTCTCCGGCCGGAAGCTTGATCGCATGCGCACCGTACGTATCCTCGACCAGCAACTCGCCGCCGTCGTATTCCTCGGGCGGGGACAGAAAAAGCGTGGCTGAGATATCGGTGCGGACTTTCACGCCGCTGCCCGGGAGCAGCCGCACGGCGTTGTCCACGTGGTTGCCGAACTGCATGCCGCCTTCGTAGCGGTTGAAAAGCGGCGGATATACGCGGTTGGGCAGTGCAGCGCTGATAAATAGCGCATTGCGCTCGAGCGCGGCCAGAATGATATCGCCCAGTTCGCGCGCTAGCGGCGCAGCCTCTTCGATCTGCCGGTTGTCTTTCACGCGCGCGCCCTGATAGCCCGCGGTGGCAAGGCCGTCCACCCACGTGGATGCCACGAGCCGCTCGCGCATGAAGCGCACCTGCTCGGTTGTGAGGACGCCTGCAATTTGCACGATCATGGGTCAGCTCCCGAGGCGTTACATGCGGTAGGTAAGGGTGAGCAGCACCTTTCTGCCTTCGGTCGGAACGGCGCGACCCGCGCTCGCGGTGTCGAAGTACAACTCGTCCGTCACGTTGAGCAGGCTCAGGCGCAGGTCGTAGCGTGGCTGGTGGTAGGCGAGGGTTGCGTCGGCGCGCGTGTAGCCGTCGGTGAGCGCAGTTTCGAAGTTGTTGAGATAGCGCTTCGACACATAGACGAGCCCCGCGCCTGCTTCCCACGTGCCGGCGAAGCGGTAAGTGCTCCACAACGATGCCGAATGCTGGGGCGTGTTGGGGAAGGCCTTTCCTTCGGCGGGAATTCCGGCATCGGCGCCGGTGCCGATTTGCGGCGACTTGACGATCTCGCCGTCGAGCCAGGTGTAGCCCCCGAACACCTGCCACGCCGGCGTGATGCGGCCCACTATGCCCAACTCGGCGCCATCGACCCGAACTTCTCCCGCCAGAGCCTGGACGCCCGTCAATGGATCGGGCGTGCGCGCGTTGGTTTTCTCGATGCGAAAGAGCGCAGCATTGAGCAGCACGTTGCCGCGGAGCAGGTCCCATTTTGCGCCCGCTTCGTACGAGCGGTTCTTTTCCGGGTCGAGGTTCGCGGTGGTATCGGATTGGGAGATCGCTTCGGCGGAGGGATTGAACGATGTCCCGTACGACACGTAATAGGACTGAAAGTCCGTCGGCTGATAGATCAGTCCCGCGCGCGTGCTCCACATGCGATCGAGCTTCGATAGCGCGGTAGCAGAAGTGACCGCTCCCGAGGCATCATGCTCGATCTGCGTCGTGTCCGCGTCGAAGCGGTCCCAGCGCAGC
>DATFGD010000254.1:0-8080 GCA_035249725.1 Burkholderiales bacterium | reverse complement strand
TCTCAGGTCGCGTTTATAGGCCGAGTCCGAGAAAAGCGTCTCGCCTGACCCGAGGTAATGCGGCCCCGGATCGGTCGAGCCCGAATCCGCGCCGATGAAGTGCGGCTCCAGCCGCATGGCGCGCTTAAGCGTTTCCTCGCGAAAACCCGAGCCGAGGATGCCGGTTGCCGAAACAATGCGGATTTCTTTCACGTGCGCGCGTCCCTGCTTTGTCAAGATTGATCGGCGCCGGCCCGGCCCGTCAACCACACGCGCTCGATCTGCGGCAGGGCTTCCTCGATACGACGGCTGATCTCTTCGTCAGTGAGCGAACTCAAAGGGTGCGCGATCACAACCGGCTCGAGTCCCGTCATACCGAGCGCGTCGCGCTGCGTTCCTGCCTCGAGCACGAATTCCGAAGTCGCAATCATCGCCGTGGGCAGGCCTTTCGCTTCCAGCATCACCGAGTCGTGCATACAGCACGACGTGCACGAACCTCAATCGGCAATGGCGGTGAGTACGATGTCGTTGTTCGCCGCGATTTCGTCGATCAGCTCCGGCGCGGCATTGAGAGAGAAACTCTGCTTGCGGTAGTAGCTGATCCCGGCAAAGCCATGTTTCTGCGAAAGCGCATCGCGCACGCCGCGCAGCAGCTTGTTCGCGTTCCACTTGGTGTTGTCGAGCAGCGCAAGTCGCACGCGCTTCAACTGCTTCACGCGTGGCGCAAGGGCGAGGGCGGTTGCTTCCACTACACCGCGGGGGTCGTAAACCGGTATCGTACTCATCTTGTTCTCCAGTATCGGTCAGAGATAGCAGGTGCCGTCCACGCACTGCGGGCCGCCGGCGGCGGGCGCGGTGCCGCCGATCGCGCGCAGCACCGGCGAGGACATGTGCCCCCACCCCGGAATGAAAGCGGAGAAACGCCCCGCCTCGCCGCCTGCCACGAACAAATGGATGTTGTCCGGGCTCGGCACGATGGGCGTGCGTGCGTCCGGTTCGCGCTTGTACCACACGGGAAGATTACGGTTGTAGACCTTGCCATAGCGGCCTTTGCCGTAGAGGTCGTCCCAGCGGTTCCCGGAATGGGCCCACAGATAATGGCGGATGTCGTGGCGTCTCCATCCGCACTTGGCAATCGTCGCCGCATGCTCGGGCCCCAGCACGATTGCGCAATGCCCCGCGGACACTGCGTTGTTGTTGCAGATCGTGCTCATCGCCGAGCACACGCTGTCGAGTATGCCTTCCGCGTCGTTCGCAAAGTGATTGGTGATGCTGTGCGGAGGCTCGGCCGCCAGCACGAAGACCGTCGAGTCCTCGACGCGATACCCCTTTTCGACGTGGTACGGTGCAAACGGGCTCCGTTCCTCGTTCTCAGCGATGCAGTAGGTGTACTTTCCGGGATGTCCCAGCGTGCTCTTGTCGAGCAGTCCCGGCCAGCCGCCCCCGACGTTGAGCAGTATGAGGCGCAGCGCGCGACCGATGGTTGCGTTGGCGCGGTTACCGGAGCCGAACACGTTGCAGCCGGCGTTCATGCCGATCGCGCCGCGGACCGGACCGTTCACGATCAGCAACGGGCTTGCCATGTGCGTGGTCGCCTGCACGCCGTTCAGATTGAATGGCGGGGCGCACAATGCAAGGATGGCCGCTTCGACGACCGGTGCGTATTCGGGACGGCAGCCTGCCATCACCATGTTGATCGCGAGCACCTCGCGCGTGAGGCTGCCCCAGCGCGGCGGAACGCGGCACAGCGGTTCCCGTGCCTCGCCCCCGAGCGCATCCACCACGGCCGCAATCTTCTCCGGGGTCGGCGGGACAAGCGGAAGCCCATCGGAATAGCCGCGCTCGTAATACCATTCGATGAGATCCGTGCCTTCGGGCACATTGATTGTCCCGGGGGGCGCGGGCGGTTGAACGAGAGCGGCTTCGGTCATGGTGGGGTGCGTACTCGGTCGCGCACGAAAAAATGCGGATGCCGGGATTCTACTTCGTTTCACGAAGCGCTACGTTTTTCTCCCACGAAGACGCATAATCCGACTGAAGGCGCGATACACGGACTGGCATGGCTATCCGATCCAATGGAGAAAGACATTTGGACACCGTCAACCGACCCTCGGGATTTTCCGATATAACGTATGAAGAAGCGCTGCGGCGCGCGCGCGAACTGATCCCGTTCCTGCGCGAGCAGGCGCCGAAGTCCGAGCAGGCACGCAGCCTGACGCCTGCGGTCCTCAACGCATTGCACGGCACAGGACTGCTGCGCTACCTCCAGCCCAAGGTATGGGGTGGAATGGAGCTGCCGTTCGTTGCCTATTTCGACATACCGGAAATGCTCGCGCGCGGAGACATCTCCGTGGGCTGGGTCGTCGCCAATCTCGCTTCGCACCATCGCAACCTCGCGTGGTGGGATCCGAAAGCGCAGGAGGAAGTGTGGGGCCGCAATCCGGACGCGGGCATCGCCTCGGGCATTGCCTACCACCAGGGACGGGGACGCCCGGCGGATGGCGGCATCGTGCTGTCGGGCGAATGGAATTTTTCTTCCGGCACCGACCACTCGGACTGGAGCATGCTCGCGTGCGTGGTGCGCGACGGCGACAAACCGGTGGACTATGTCCTCTGCCTGCTGCACTGGTCGGAATACGAAGTGGTGGACGACTGGCATACGTTGGGCATGCGCGCGACGAGCAGCAAGACGGTGCGCTGCAAGGACGTGTTCGTGCCGGATTACCGCGCGGTATCGATGCATCTCGCGCGCGAAGATCACGTCTGGCCGGGGCTCGCGGTGCACCGCAACCCGCACTACCGGATTCCGACGTCGGCGCTGGGCGGAAACTGCATCGGGGCGTGCATGGTGGGCAACGCGCGCGCTGCGCTGGAAATCGCGATCGAGCACGTCAAGTCGCGCAGCACGAATTACACCGGCGCCAAGATGCGCGACTTCCAGACGGTGCAGCTTCGTGTCGGCGCGGCCGGTGCGCGCATCGATGCGGCCGCGCTACTCATGCGCAACGACTGCCTGGACGCGCAGTACGTCGTCGAAGCAGGCGGCAAGCTCGATACGGAAACGCGGCTGCGCTACAAGCGCAACTGCGCCTTTGCCGTGCGGGAATGCCTGGGCGCGGTGGATTCGCTGCACGAGATGCTGGGCGGCACCGGCATCTACGACCAACACCCGTTGCAACGGATCTTCCGCGATGCACGGGCCGCTGCAGGACACATCAGCTTCAGCACGGATGCGCAGCTTCCGCCTTGGGGCGTCGTCGCGCTCGGCGGGGAATTCAGCAGCCCGACGCTCTAGCACACGGGATACGGAAGACCGTCATCCCGACAATGCTGCGGGAAACAGGCATCCGTCTGGACCCCCGGTCTTCTATCGGGGAAGCGCGACTATTCCTGTATAGCTTCTAATGACTTACGCCATACGCTCGCAAGCCACGGCTGCTTTTCGCGCGGCAACCCGGCCGGCCGGTAGTAATGCGTGAGCTCGACGAAGCCCGCGCCCGTCATATACCGTTGCCACGCTTCAAGATCGTGATACGCGCCGTAACGGCCGTTGTTCCAGCCCGCCTCGTTGTTGCCGCGCGGGTTTGAACTGAAGAGCACGCCGCCGGGCTTGAGCGTTGCCCGCAGCTCGCGCAGCACGCGCGGCAGCGCCTGCGCCGGCACGTGGAACAGCGCCGCATTGGCGAAGATGCCGTCGAAATGCCCGGCCGGCAGATCGAGCCTGAGAAAATCCTGCTGCCAGACCTCGCAGTTGCTGTAAGCGCGCGCCATTTCGGCGAAGCGCGGCACGCCCTCGAGGCCGATGGCACGGTGGCCGAGCTGGCAAAACGTCCTGAGGTCGCGCCCCGGCCCGCAGCCGAAATCCAGTATGGCGTAAGGCGGCTCGCCTTCGATGTACTGCAGCAGCGCCGCGATGTTCTGGCTGACATCGTGATCGCGTGTGCCTTCCCAGAACATCTGCGCGTTGCGCGCGTAGTTTTCCAGCGTGGTACCGGAAATTTTGTCCAGATCGTCGCTAACGCGCTTCATGTCATTATTATGGCTTTCCTGGGACGAGAGCGCACCGTGACTCGGCGGCCGGCGATGCTGTCTGGTCGATTGCGACCGTGGTAACCTAACGCTCGGGAACTCAGCGCCCCAGGAGTTGTTCGTGACCAAGACGCTATGGTGGGTCATCCTTGTCGTGGTGGCGGGCGCCATCCTGTCCGCCCTCTACTACAGGAGCCAGCAAATACCGCTGCGCGCGGTACCGCCCGGCGCGCAGGCGCCGGCACCCAAGCCGTCGCCCGAGCCCGAGATCCGTTATCCGATCGAGGAGAAGCCGCAGGAAAAGCCGCTGCCGCCGCTCAAGCAGAGCGATCCCGCGATGAAGGACACGCTGCGCGGCCTGTGGAACGACAAGGCGATCGCGCAGTTCTTCAACGTCAACGAATTTGTGCGCCGGGTGGTGGCCACGGTGGACAATCTGCCGCGGCAGAAGATCGCGTTGCGGCTGATGCCCCTCAAGCAGGCGCCGGGGCAGTTTCGTGCCAGCAGCAAAGGCAGCGAACTCACCGTCCATCCGGACAACAGTGCGCGCTACGCCCCGTATGTCGCTGCCGCCGAGGCGGTGGACGCGACGAAACTGGTGGACGCATACGTGCGCTTCTATCCGCTGTTCCAGCAGGCGTACGAGGATCTCGGATACCCGAAGTCGTATTTCAACGACCGGCTGGTTGAAGTCATCGATCACCTCCTCGCGGCGCCGGAGATGCCTGCCAATGCGAAGCTCGTGCAGCCGAAAGTGTTCTATCAGTTCGCCGATCCCGATCTCGAAAAACGTTCGGCGGGACAGAAGATCATGATGCGCATCGGCAATGAAAACGCCGTCCGCGTGAAAGCGAAGCTGCGCGACATACGCGGTCAGCTCACGCGCCGCGGCCCCAAACCCTGACGCACGATCGACGCAGTACTTATAACGACAGAGAGGAGGCCCGGCATGAATGTTCGAAGAGCAACCTGCGTGGCTTGCGTGACCTTGTTCGCGGGCGCGGCAGGCGCGTCATACGCGCAGACGAACTACCCCACGCGTCCGGTGCGGATCATCGTGCCCTCCTCTCCCGGCGGCGGCACCGATATCCTCAGCCGGCTGGTCGCGCCGGGATTTTCCGAGCGGCTGGGGCAAACGGCGGTGGTGGACAACCGCCCGGGCGCAGGTTCCATCATCGGCAACGATCTCGTGGCCAAGGCGGTGCCCGACGGCTATACGCTCCTCATGGGCATTTCGACGCTCGCGATTCTTCCCGCCATGCACAAGAAGCTGCCCTACGACGCAATGCGCGATCTGGCGCCCATCACCCAGGTCATCTCGGCGCCGAACATTCTGGTGGTGCATCCGTCATTGCCGGTGAAATCGGTGAAGGAACTGATCGCCTTCGCGAAGAAGCGCCCCGGAGAAATCAATTACGGTTCGGCGGGTCTCGGCACCAACCCGCACCTCTCGATGGAACTGTTCCTCAGCATGACTGACCTCAAGATGGTCCACGTTGCCTACAAGGGACTCGGCCCGGCGCTGGTGGACCTCATCGCGGGCCAGGTCGTGGTGGCGACATCCACGATGCTTGCTGGTCTGCCGCACGTGAAGAGCGGGCGCTTGCGGGCGCTCGCCACAACGGGCGCCAAGCGCAGCAATTCCCTCGCCGATCTGCCGACCGTCTCGGAAGCCGGCGTTCCAGGTTACGAAGCCGTGCAGTGGTACGGGCTCTTCGCGCCTGCAAAAACGCCCAAGGAAATCCTTGCCAAGCTCCACGACGCGATGACGGGCGTGCTCCAAAGTCGCACGATCAAGGACAAGCTCTCGCACGACGGCGCCGAACCGGTCGGCAGCACGCCGGACGAATTCGCGCGTTTCCTGCGCAGCGAAACGGAGAAGTGGGGCAAGGTCGTGCGCTCGGCCGGAATCCAGCCGAGGTAGCGTCCCCAGCGATTACAGGCCTGCGTCGGCGCGTTCACCCTTCGACTCCGCGGTGCTTCGCTCAGGGCGAACCGCTGATTTGTGGCTCAAGCGATGATCAGGCGCGGCCGGAAGCCTTGCGGCCGCGCTCCAGCGCGGAAAACGATTGCGTGGGCGCCGCCATCAGCCAGCGAAATCCCTTCTCCAGCAGTCGATCGACATTGCCGCTGTCCACATGGGGATGACCGCACACGACGCTGTGGTCCTTGCAGATCGACAGAATGTCGTCGATTGCTGCGGCAACCTCGGGATGCTCGTACTGACGCGGATAGCCCATGTCCTGTGAGAGATCGCCCTCCCCGACCAGCACCACGCCGATGCCCGGCACCTGCTCGAGCATCTTCGGCAGATTTTTGATCGCGCGCACTTCCTCGCACATCACGACGACCAGGATCTCACCGTGCGGATTGAGCGGCCACACGTCGGCGCGCGCGTAGTATTCAGGCTGCGTGATCCCCCAGTAGCGTGCCGCGGTGCGCGGGGCGTCCCCGCGCTGACCGGCGGGCTCGTAGTGCGCGGCCTGCGGCGGGCGCGGATAGCGGCACGCGGCGACGGCGTTGCGCGCTTCCTCCACCGTGCTCACGTGCGGCCAAATGACGCCGTAGACGCCGATGTCGAGCACCTGCTTCGCGACCCACTGGTTCATTTCACCGCCATTGGGTGGAATGCGCACCATCGGTGCCACCGCCGGCGCGAGCGTTTTCGACTGCACGATCTGTCGCCGGTCCAGCATGTACTGCATGCAGTCGCGCAGCACACGCACTTCAAATGGGTTGTGCTCCATCTCGAACACAACCGCGTCGTACGGCGCTGCAGCCATCGCCTGGGCCGCGCCAATTTCGGCCGGGGAAAACGTGACGAACGCCGGCTTGCCCTGCTCCAGCGCGCGGATCGCGCCATTCAGGCGTGGGATATCGCCCATGGGACTCCTTCGGATGTCGCGGCATTTTACGCCACGCCATGCAGGAAGCCAGCGCTTCGGCTTCCGTTATACTCGCGGGCTCAATCACGGGAGATGCGCAATGCCGATTACGCTGATCGAGAATTTTCGCGCGGTGTTCTATGCCCCCTTCTACGCGTGCGCCGCACTCGGCGCCTACAGGGCGGAAGGGCTCGAGGTCACCATGAGGGTCTCCGCGGCGGCGGAGAAGACGCTCACCACGGGAGACGTGTCCTGGGGCGGGCCGCTGCGCGTCCTGAAGGCACTCGACGGAAATCCCGGCGCGGGATACGTTGCGTTCTGCGAGGTCGTGGGCCGCGATCCGTTCTTTCTTCTGGGCCGCACGCCGAATCCGCAGTTCGAACTGAATGAGCTGATCGGCACGCGCGTGGCGGTGGTGAGCGAAGTGCCCACGCCCTGGATCTGCCTTCAGTACGACCTGCGCCGCGCCGGCATCGATCCGGCTGCAATCCCTCTCACCCCGGCGCGCAGCATGGCGGAGAACGCCGCGGCATTGCGCGCAGGGGACGTGGACGTGATCCAGGTGTTCCAGCCTTATGCGCGCGAACTGATCGACGCGAAAGCGGGCCACGTTTGGTACGCCGCTGCAAATCGTGGCCTCACCTCGTACACCACTTTCAATTCGACGCGCGGCTTCATCGAGAAAAACCCGGAGGCCGCGCTGCGCATGACGCGCGCGATGTACCGCACGCAGAAGTGGATCGCCGCGCACGACGGGCGTGCATTGGCCGAGGCGATCGCAGCGTACCTTCCAGACGTGCCGCTGCCGGTGCTCGCCGCCTGCTGCAACGACTACAAGTCGCTCGGCTTGTGGAATGCGAACCCGGTGATGCGCCGCGAAGGACTGGAGTGGCTGCGCGATGCGATGCTCGCTGCGGGCTACATCAAGACCGAGCTTGCCTTTGAGCAGTGCGTGGAGATGCGCTTTGCCGAGCAGGCGGTGCGCGACGACCCGCCATCGATGTAGCACCTGGTCGCCCCGCAGCGCGCCGCATTGCGTCAAAGCGGGAGCGTGTGTAGCATCGTCCACCACCCCGCTCGCACAGCGAGCATCCCTCCTCATCGAAGGAGGGCAGTACCGGGAATGCCTGCTGCCAGCACTCCCCATAGTGATTTAACTGCCGCAACGCATCGCACAAGGAGTACAT
>DATFGD010000253.1:0-3502 GCA_035249725.1 Burkholderiales bacterium | reverse complement strand
CTAACGACCTCATTATCGGATGGGTGAACGGCAAATATGAAATCGGCCCGCGTGCGTTAGGCAACCGTTCAATCCTCGCTGCACCGTTCCACGAAAGCACTCGGGTACGGCTAAATGAGATCAAGCAGCGCGAACAATTTCGTCCCATAGCTCCTGTTTGCTTAGAAGAAGAAGCCGCGCGATGGTTTGGCTGCGATCACGCGAGTCCGTTCATGCTTTACACGCATCGTGTAGGAACCGACGCGCTGGCCGCCGTCACACATGTGAATGGGACTGCCCGTATTCAGACGGTGTCATCTGTAAGCAATCGAAATTTGTATGAGCTACTTGTCGCATTCAAGGCACGTACCGGATACGGCGTCTTATGCAACACCTCTTTGAATTTCAAAGGGAGAGGATTCATAAACAAGATAACTGATCTTTCCGTATATGCCCTAGAGCACAAGTTGGATGGCTTTGTGGTAGCGGGACGTGCCTATCTTTTGAAGTCGTCCAGGATCTATCAGGCATACTTGAGGATGCCAAATTCTATGGCTGCTGAGGAACTGCAACCGGTCAGATTGCTGACGTAACGCGAGATGCGTCCCAGCGACGAAAAGGCCGAGGAGGAGCCATAGCCGCAGGCGACCCTCACCGTCCGTGATGCAGCGCGCACCGAACCGCTGTGCGGCTGAGCGATGTTGGGTGCAGTGACGGGGTAGCCAGCAATGCGGTCACCCGGCAGGCCGATGCAGTCGACAGGAGGTCGCATCCGGCCAATGCCGCCGCCGCAAGAGAGGCGGAGTCCCTCGCATCTCCTGACTTTTCGATTCGGGACGCTTTCACGCCGTCGCGTTGATCTCTGTCAACTCGCAGGATCGCCAACGACGTAGACTGGAACAGTGCGGCAGTCGTTTGGTAAGTACGGCTCATGCCTTCCCCCGGCGAGATCCTTGATGGTTTGACTTACATTGCCAACACCTGGAGCGAGGTCGCCGTCGCGTGGCATTTTGCTATCGGGGGCCTGCTCGCTGCGCTGATTTCGGGCTGGCGACCCACGAAGCGCCAGTTCATCTTGATCGCGGCACTCCCACTGGTGTCGGTCTCCATATTCGCCTGGCTGACAAAGAACCCGTTCAATGGAGTCCTCTTCGCCTTGGGTGCCGGCGCATTAGTCGCCGTCGGTGCAACGCTTCCCGCCAGTGCGGTACGGCGGGCGTCGCATCCGCTTGCACTGGTGGGGTTCGCAACAGTCGCGTTCGGCTGGGTGTATCCACACTTTCTGCAAAGCGGTTCAGCCGTGCGTTACCTGTATGCAGCCCCCATTGGCCTCGTTCCCTGTCCCACCTTGGCCGTTGTCGTGGGCCTTGCGCTTCTGGCCGGTGGGCTGGAATCGCGCGCCTGGTCGATCATGCTCGCTGTTTTCGCGCTCTTCTACGGGCTGTTTGGAACGCTGCGACTTGGGGTATATCTGGACATTGGGTTGATCGTCGGTGCGACAGCCCTGTTCGTTGTAGGCATTCGAATGGGACGCGTGAACCAGACTGCGACGAGTTCACGAGTGCGTAGCGTTGCCTCGCAAAGGTGAACGTGAAAGCCGGTGACGCCTTAAGCGGTCTGCCCAGCCGACCCGCAGAGACTCCCGTTCCTCAGAACCCCAACGCCAGTCCGCCCGGCCGCGTATCCGTAGCACCGCGCAGCACGCCGTTCTCGCGATCGAACTGAATGAGCTGCACCGCCCCGCCGCCGCCCCACGGGCCGAGCATTTCTATATTGTGGCCGAGCTTCGCGAGCGCTTCGCGCGTCGGCTCCGGTATGCGAGCTTCCAGTTTCACCACCGGCTTCTTGCCGAGGCTCGCCGGATCGGTTCCTGGAAAGCTGTGGAAGCGCGGTGCGTCGATCGCATCCTGCAGCGACATGCCGTGGTCGACGACGTTGCTGATGACCTGCGTGTTCCATTGCGTCTGCTGATCTCCACCGGGCGTGCCGCCGACGAGCCACGGCTTGCCGCCGCGATGGACCATGTAGGCGTTCAGCGTGTGCATCGTGCGCCGCCCTGGGGCGATCACGTTCGGATGCTCCGGATCGATGCTGAAGCCGCGTCCGGCGCGATTGTTCAATGTCACGCCGGTTTCCCCGGCAACCACGCACGAGCCGAACGGATTCGAAAGACTGTGGATGAACGAGAGCGCATTGCCTGCCCCGTCCGCAACCGCGAAGTAACTCGTGTCGCCGCCGTGCTCGGGAACGACGGCACCTGCGGGCCAGCGTGCGGCCTTCGGGTCGATCTCGGCACGACGCTTCGCTGCATGCGGTTTCGAGATGAGCTCCGCCAGCGGCCATTTCACGAAAGCCGGATCGCCTGCATAACGGTTGCGGTCCGCAAACGCGAGCTTCTTCGCTTCGAGCAAGAGGTGTATGCGCTCGCCGCTCAGCGGGGAGAGCCTGGAGAGATCGAAGCCTTCGAGGATGTTGAGCTGCTCGAGCACGAGAAAGCCCTGTGACGGCGGCGCGGTCTCGTACACCGTGAGACCACGGTAATCGGTCGAGATCGGCGCATAGACGACCGCCTGCTGCTGCGCAAAGTCATCGGGCTCGAACGGTCCTCCTTCCTTCTTCAGAAACGCGACCAGCTTCTCGGCAATCTCACCGCGGTAGAACGCGTCGGCGCCGCCTTTCGCAACCGCGCGCAGCGTTTTCGCCAGATCCGGCGCCGACCACCGCTCGCCCGGCAAAGGCGCGCGGCCTTTCGGCAGGAACTGCGCAGCGGAGTAAGGGAACTGCGCGAGCGCCTCCGCCTTATCGGCAATGCGGTTGCTGATGTACTCCGTGATCGCAACGCCCTCTTCGGCGAGGCGGATCGCTGGTTCCCAGAGCTGCGCCCAGTCCATGGTTCCATATCGCTTCCACAGGGCCTCGTACACGCTGACCGCGCCCGGAACGCTCGCCGAATGCACGCCTTCGAGCGGCATCGATTTGTAGCCGCGGCTGCGGTAATACTCGGCGTCGGCGCGTGCCCCTGCGACGCCGCTGCCGTTGAAAGCAACGGTCTCGTTCTTCCTGGCGTCGTGCAGGAGAACGAACGCATCGCCGCCGAGCCCGCATTTCATCGGCAGCAGCACGCCTTCCGCGGCCGCGACCGCGATCGCTGCATCGAACGCATTGCCGCCGCGCTGCATGATCGAAAGGCCGATGAACGCCGCTGCCGGATGCGCGGAACCCACCATGCCGCGCATTCCGAAAGCTTGGGGGCGTTGCTGTGCGCGGCCGGCTTCCGCGGCGGAAAGGCTCCACGAGCCGTCGTCAATTTTCATATGTATCTGTTTCGTGAATGAACGGTGATGGGCTGGAAGCCGTCCGTGATCAAACCTGAGCCGCCGGTGATCGTTCGTCGGAACTGATTATTGGACCTTGATGTTTGCGTCGCCGATCACGCGCGCCCAATCGCCCTGGCAGGCAAAGCTCGGCGTTGCGACAAGACAAACCGGACACTTTCAGTGACCCAGATGACGATGTATCCAGT
>DATFGD010000252.1:0-7379 GCA_035249725.1 Burkholderiales bacterium | reverse complement strand
GAGCAAAAGGTCGTCGATGCGTTTGCGCAGAAAAACCCGGCAACGCTCGACGAGTTGCTGCCGGTCGTGTATTCGGATACGCCGCTACGGCTGCATCCTGTTGCCCGGCGCTCGCTGCACGCGCATCTCATCAAACTGGAGCGGGACGGGCGCGTGGCCGAAAAGGCAGGGGCGTGGCTGCTGCGCGGGTTTGCGGCTACAAAATAGAATTTCCGCGCTCAAGCGTTCGGTACAGAGCAATCGTGCGCACTATTTGTTGCTCGCCGAAGCAGCGACGAGTCCGAGGCTGCCGGGTCTTTGCAGAAACGCGTCGAGGAGGGCGTAGAGGCTGGGAAACTCCTCGTTCGTGAGTTCGGCAAAAACCACCGCGCCGCCCGTTTCGCGCGCACGCAAGCGCAGATACCATGCCGAGAACAGCACATCGGCAAACGCGATATCCTGAAAGCGTCCCCATTCGTCCTCGCCCTCCTGGATATTGCGCTCGCGCACGATGCGCTCGACGGACCATATCGAAACCATGCGCGGATCCTGCTGATAATCCGCCATGCCGTTGGCCGCAGCGTAGAAGGTGCGCATGTCTTCGGATAGCTGCGCACCGATGAGGCGCTCCAGCGATTCGATCTGCATCATCGACGCGCCCTCATTGAGCGCAACGCCTTCGGCGCGCCATCGCGCCAGCATCCGATCGATCGAAGTCATGCGCTCCCCCGCTTCCCGTGCGTCGGGAAGTTGTGCCTCGTTGATATGGCTTAGTTTACCAAGGCTGCGCGATCAACTGCCGATTTTGACGTTGGCATCCTTGATGACCTTCGCCCATTTGGCGATTTCGCCTTTGAGGTGCGCGCGGAATTGCTCGGGCGTGCTGCCCACCGCTTCCAGCCCCTCGGTCGCGAGGCGGGTTTTCATGTCGGGCGAGTTCAGAATCTTCGCGAGCTCGGCGTGCCAGCGTGAGATCACCCCTTTCGGCAGGCCTTTTGGGCCCCACACGCCATACCAGAGCGTGACCTCGTAGCCGGGAAGGCCGGATTCGGCCACGGTCGGCAAGTCCCGCGCCGCGTCAGTGCGTTTGGGGCCGGTCACGGCGATGCCCTTCAGCTTTCCGCTCTTCACGTGCGGCAACGTCGCGAGTATCGAGCCGAATATCATCTGGACTTGACCGCCCATTACGTCGGTGAGCGCCGGGCCGGTGCCTTTGTAGGGGATATGCACGATGTTGATCCCGCCCATGAGGCGGAAGAGTTCGGTCGCCATGTGCGTAATGCCGCCGGTGCCCGTCGACGCATAGTTGAGGCTGCCGGGTTTCGCCTTGGCGAGCGCGATCAGTTCCTTGACGCTCTTCGCGGGCACGGATTGGTTGAGGGCCACGATGAAGGGACTCGTCCCGACCAGCGATACGGTATCGATGCCGTTCAGCGGATCGTAGGGCAGCTTGTAGAGTCCGGCGTTCACGGCGTAGCTGCCGCTCACCATGATCATCGTGTAACCGTCGGGCGCCGCCTTGGCGGCGATCTCCGCGCCGATCGTGCCGCCGGCGCCGCCGCGATTGTCGACCACCACCGATTGCCCGAAGGCTTCGGAAAGTTTCTGCGCCATGACGCGCGCGATGATATCGGTGCCGCCGCCCGGTGCGAATGGAACCACGAAGCGAACCGGCTTGTCCGGATACGCGCTCTTCTGCGCCAGCGCGCCGTTCGGAACGCTGGCCGCGAAAGAAAGCGCCAGCGCGAGCGTCGTCATGCGTAAGTGCGTCATCGTTGTCTTCCTCAAAGAGCCAGCAGTTGCAGCAGGTCGCGAACCGTATGGCGCTCGATATCGAGGGCGACCGCGGCGATTTTTTCGACGGGCAAGCGCGGGTTGATACCGTGGAATTTTTCGGTCACGCCGTGCGCGTCGATCGGCGCGGCGGGCGACCCGGAAGGATCCAGCACATCGATGCGCACCCAGTCGCCGCCCGCTTCGGCGGCGACCCAGCCCGCAAAGTGCGCGGGATAGAGCTGGTCGAGCGCAGGGTCGGGCACGAGTTCAAAGCCCGCGGCGAGTGTGGTCAACGCAGGATCGACAATCCGGCTTTCGCTGAACTGCGGCGGCAGCGCCTGGCCGTCGGTCAATGCTGCGGCGACGACATAGCGCAGGCTCATCTGGGCGTTGAGTGCAGAACTCGGGGCGTAGGGAAAACCGCATTGGACGTCCACGACTTTGCTCATCCCGATCTTCACGCGGCGTCCGGCATCCCAGGGCGCACCCAGCCTGCGCCGCAATTCGAGTGCAGCATCGACGTAGGCATGCGTGCTTCCGCAGCAGGAATACGGTTTGATGGAGGTGGTATCGAGATGATAGTGCGAGCCGAGGTCTTTCGTGAGCGGCGCGGGATTGGATGCGTCGGAAAAGGCCTTCAGCACGCCGCCATCGTCGTATTCGTAGATTTGGGTGGGCCCGGTGAAGCCGAGGGCGGCGAGTTCCGCCGCGAGCACACCGGAATGCGCGGCCTTGCCGGCGTGCAGCCGTTTGCTCATCGCACCATCGGCATTGAATGCCCACAGCCCGGCGCCTTGTGTGCCGGCCAGCCCCAATGCCCAAGCGGCTTGCTCCTCGTTGAGTCCGAGCAGGGAGGCGCAGGCGGCCGCGGCGCCGAACGGCCCGCACACGCCCGTGAGATGCCAGCCGCGCAGTCTCGCGGCGGAAGGATTCAGCGCCAGGCTCGAACGGATCATCACTTCATAACCGGCGGCGATTGCGGTGACGAGCCGTTCGCCTTCTGCATCGAGTTTCTCTGCCAGGGCGACTGCTGCGGGAACCACCACCGCACCGGGATGCAGCTTCGCGTTATGGTAATCGTCGAGTTCGAACGCGTGCGAGGCGGTGCCGTTCACGAGCGCTGCGTCGGATGCACGGAGCGACCGGCGCGATTCTCCCCAGACCGTGCACTTGCCCTTCTCACCGCCCGCCCGCGCCCATGCGAGCAGCATGTTCGCCCACGGCGTATTGAAGCCGTATACGCCGCAACCCAAAGTATCGAGGAGCGCGCAGCGCACCACTGTTTTGGTCCGCTGCGGCAGGTCGCTGTAGCGAAGACCGGCAACCCAGGCGGCCACTTCGCGTGTGGGAGCGGCAATGGCGCGGCGATCGAAGTTCATGGTGATCCTTTGCAGTGGGATAGTGCGTGTGACGCCGCGAGAGGCGGCGCTGGGTGAATTGTAGATTCAAGCACCGCCACTGTCATGCGATGCGCGCGCCTTGACAGTATTTTGAGCGGAACCGCATACTCGCTGCGTTCGCAAGCGGTCGGCACGAGTCCACCATACGGCCGCCATTCCTGCAACACTACGCACAAGAGACCACAGAGGGAGTTTCGCAATATGGATTACGATGTCATCGTCGTCGGCGCCGGCAACGCCGCGTTCAGCGCCGCTGTCTCGGCCAGGGAAAACGGCGCGCAGCGCGTGCTGGTGCTCGAGAAAGCGCCAAAGGAAAAACGCGGCGGCAACACGCACTTCAGCGGCGCCGTGTTCCGCTTCATCTACGACGACGTTTCGGAACTCGACCGTTTCGTCCCGAACGCCGAGCGCGAGTATCCGGGTTTTCACAAGGGCGTGCAGCCCTATCCGATCGACGCGTTCCGTGCCGATCTCATGAAGGTCACGCAGGACCGCAGCGATCCGGAGTTGTCGAAGATCCTCATCGAGAATTCCTACGACACCATGTGCTGGCTGCAGGAAAAGGGCAGGATGGAATTCGAGCTAGCCCTGTCGGTGATGGGCGTTCGCGTCGGCAATGAAGTGAAGTGGCCGCGCGGCGCGATGATCCGCACGGTGCACGAGGGTGTGGGACTTTCGAAAACGTGGTTCGAAACGGCCGAGAAGGCGGGCATCGAGACGCGCTACGAAAGCGGCGCGCAGCGGCTGACGCAGGCGGAAAGCGGACGCGTCAACGGCGTCGTGGTGCGCGGGCCGAACGGAATGGAAACCATCAATGCGAAGTCGGTCGTGCTCGCTTGCGGCGGCTTCGAAACGAATCCTGCATGGCGCCGGCTTTATCTGGGCGATCCCTGGGACCACGCCAAAGTGCGCGGCTCGAACTTCAACTACGGCGACGGGCTCAAGATGGCGCTCGATATCGGTGCGATGCCGTGGGGCCACTGGGGCGGCTGCCACGCGACGCCGATCAACGCCGAGGCGCCCGACTACGGCGTGCAGCACCTCACCGACAAGACCAACCGCCTGTCGTACTTTCTGGGCGTGATGATCAATATCGAGGGCAAGCGCTGGATCGACGAAGGTGCGGACATCAATTCCTTCACCTACGCCAAGTACGGCGGGCTGATCCTCAAGCAGCCGCGCAGTCTCGTCTACCAGATTTTCGACAGCAAAGTCCTTAGCCTGCTCGAGCCGCGCTACTCGACGAGCGAGCCCTTCAAGTCCGATACGCTCGAGGGTCTCGTGAAGCAGCTCAAGGTCGATCACACGCAGGCGTTGAAGACGCTTTCCGAGTACAACGCGGCGTGCGGGCGCGGCGGACCGTTCAATCCCGCAGTGCTCGACGGCGTGCATACCGAAGACATCGATCCGCCGAAAACCAACTGGGCGCAGAAACTCGATACGCCGCCGTATGTCGCCTATCCCGTTACGGGCGGCATCACCTTCACCTTTGGCGGCGTCAAGGTGAACGCTGACGCGCAAGTCGTTGCAAGCGATTGGAAGCCGATCCCCGGGCTTTATGCGTGCGGCGAAATGGTGGGCGGGCTTTTCCACTACAACTATCCGCTCGGCACGGGGTTGATGTCCGGTGCGGTCTTTGGCCGTATCGCCGGGCGCAGCGCCGCACGGAACTAAGCTCCTTGCGCATGAGCACTACCTAGTCCGTTCGCCCTGAGCCTGTCGAAGGGAGAACGCAAACGCTTGATCGAGAGCCGTTCATGCTTCGACGTGCTCGGCACGAACGGCTTGAATATTTGCTTGTATTAACGGGACGGCACACCAGCTGCCGAAATAGCCGCTATGGATTGCGATGCTCACGAGAACGATCGGCGCCACGCAGTCAGGTCGTGCGCGAAAGCCGCCCGCTTGCCGCGAGTATCGCGGCGTTGAACCAGAACACCGGAGCCACGCCCAGCGCGGTGCCGAGCGCGCCCGCCGCGAGCGGCACCCCGAGATGCGTGATGTTGTTAATGGTGAGGCGCAGGCCCGTCACTTCACCCGACCGTCCGGGCGGCGAGCGGTTATAGACGATGTTCAGCGTGAGCGGTTGGCCGCAGCCGAGCGCGAGTCCGATTGCGAACGACAGCGCGAGCAGCGCCGGCACGAATTCGATGAAAGGAAACGGCAGAAAGGCCGCGGCGCCGGCGAACATCGCGGCCGATAACACGGTTTCCACGCCATAGCGGCGCGTGAAGAGTGGCAAGGCGACGCGCACGACGAAAGACGCGACGGCGAACACGCCGAGGATGACGCCGATCGTCGAAGCGGAGAGGCCGATGGAATGGCCGTAGATCGGCACATAGAATCCATAGAGATCCCATCCGGTCACGACCAGTCCGCTCGTAATGATGGCGCGGCGTAGCGGCGGTCTTTGTAGCAGCTCGAACGTGCTCTTACGCTGTTCGGCTGGGGCGCGCGGCCCGGAGTCGAAGCGCCGGTTGATCAAAAGCAGCACCATCGCAAGGGCGATCAAGACGGTGTAGACGAGATAGGCGGCGGTGAAGCCGTAGTGGTCGATCGCATAGCCGCCGACGAGCGGACCCACCATGTGCCCGCCGGAATAGCCGAGGGCGAGCGTGCTGAAGTTGCGCGTGCGCTCTGCGGGCGTCCCGAGCGCGCCCGCGATGTTCTGGGCCGAAACGTTATAGAAGATGAAGCCGATGCCGATGAGGATTGCGGAGAGATACAGCGCGGGAAGCGTGGGCCATAGATACGGCAGCAGGAGGCCGCATGCGAGTACCGCGGTCCCGGCGATCATGGGGCGGCGCGCGCCGTAACGATCGGAGAGCCGGCCGGAGTAGACCGCAAGCACCAACGGAAAAGCGGAGTAGGCGGAAATGAGGACGCCGATGAGAAACGGATTGGCGCCGAGTTCGATCGCGAAGAGCGAGGCGACCATGCGGCTGCCCATGTGGGCACCCTGCGCGATCAGCGTGAGGAGCGTGACGAGATAGATCGCCGGCAACGTCATTCCCCTCCGTCATCGGGAGGGATGGCTGTGAAGCAGACGGGATGGTTCATGATCTCGCACGCACCCGCCACCACCCCGCCCGCCTTGCGGGCACCCCTCCTCATCCGAGGAGGGGAATGTGCCCTGCCAAGCAAGCTAAGCGGCGTAGCTGGGGTCTTCGCGGTCGAGCTTGCGCTTGAGCGCGGCCCACATGAGCTTGCCGCCTGCTGCACGGCCGTTGCGGTTGATGTCGCGGCCCTGCTGGATCGTATAGTTTGCGACTTCCTGTGGAATCGCGTTCGGTTCCGCGCTGCCCGCTAGCGCAGCAAGCTGGAAGCGGCACGCGCGTTCGATGCGGTACATCCGTGAAAACGCTTCACCGACCGTTTCGCCGACCGTCAGCGTGCCGTGGTTACGCAGGATCATGACGCTCCCGTCGCCGAGGTCTGCCACGATGCGCCGGCGTTCTTCTTCGTCGTCCGCGACCCCTTCGTAATCGTGGTAACGCACTTCACCCAGTACCGTCAGCGCCATCTGTGTGATCGGCAGGAGTCCCTGCTTCTGCGTCGCGACGCCGACGCCGGCAGTGGTATGACAATGCATCACACAGTGCGCTTCGTGCGCCGCCATGTGAATCGCGCTGTGGATGACGAACCCGGCTCGATTCACTTCATACGGCGACTCCGAGAGCTTCTTGCCTTCGGTGTCGATCTTGAGCAGCGATGACGCCGTGATTTCCTCGAACAGCAGCCCATACGGGTTGATGAGGAATTGATCTTCGGTGCCTGGGACGCGGAGCGAGAAATGCGTGCCCAACATGTCCGTCCAGCCCTGGATCGCGGCGAGACGGAACGCCGCGGCGAGGTCGAGCCGCGCCTGCCACTCGGATTCCGACATGCCGCGCGGGACGCGCGTCGTGCGCAGCCGCGTGACGCTGGCCTTACGCGATGCAGTTTTCATGTTCTGGACTCTTTCCCGGTGTATGTTGAACGGAGAGCGCGCCGCCGGTTTCCGCTGCCGCGCCCGGTGCACTAGAATACAGGAAACATCCTGCAAATCGAAATCCCGCCGCGAGCCGCATCCCGTTCCATAACGTGAACTATAAACAGGCGCTCAATATCCACGATCTCCGGCGCATCGCGCAGCGCCGGTTGCCGCGTGTCGCGTGGGAATTTCTCGAGCGCGGCACCGAGGACGAGACGACGCTGGCGGAAAATCGCGCGGCGTTCGAACGG
>DATFGD010000251.1:0-3529 GCA_035249725.1 Burkholderiales bacterium | reverse complement strand
TCGTTGACGATGCGCTGTGCCGCACTGATGGTTTCGCTTGCGGTGAGACCGATGGGCCCGGCGCCTTGTGCGGCCAGCGCATCGGCTGCCGCACCATGCAGATGAACCGCCGCGTGCAGGGCAGTTCGGGGCGCGAGGCCTTGTCCCAACAGCGCAGCGACAAATCCGGTCAGCACATCGCCCATCCCGGCGCTTGCCATGCCCGGATTGCCCGAGGTATTGATCGCCCAGGTGCCGTCCGGTGCGGCGCACACGCTGCCCGCACCCTTCAGCACCACGTGACTTTTGAGGTCGTGCGCGAGCCTGAGCGCGGCCGCGACGCGATCGCGTTGTACTTCCGAGGTGGCACAACCGAGCAGGCGTGCCGCTTCTGCGGGATGCGGTGTCAGCACACTGGCAGCGCTGCGTTGCCGCAGTTTTTCCTTCAACGCCTCATGTGCACCGAGCAGGTTGAGCCCGTCGGCGTCGATCACCACGGGAAGCGGCACTTCCAGCGCCCATTCGAGATGAAACTGCGCATCGGGCGACTGGCCGAGCCCGGGGCCGATCGCGAGCGCGGTGAGGTTACCCAGTTTAAGCGCTTCATCCGCCGTGCGCAGCATGAGTTCCGGCTGCGTCATATCGACCGGCGGTGAATCGTCTGAGATAAGACCGAGATAAACGCGTCCGGCGCCGAGCTTCAGCGCTGCGCGCCCGGCAAGCAGCGCCGCGCCCACCATGCCATGCGCACCGCCCACGATCGCGACGCTGCCGTAATCGCCTTTGTGCGTGTTGCGGCGGCGCGGGACCAACGCCGTGCCGAGGACGGCGTCTCCGATCACGGTGCCATGAAGCGGTGCGATTGCCGAATCGTCCAGCCCCAGATTCGCAATGTGGATTTCGCCGCAAAGATCCGGGCCATCGTGAGTGAGCAGCCCGGCCTTGAGGGCGATAAACGTGATGGTGTGGACGGCGCACACGGCGCAGCCGAGGACGCGGCCGGTGTCCGAGTCGAGGCCGCTCGGTATGTCCACCGCAAGCTTTGGCGCCTTCAGCGTATTGAGCGCCGCGATCAACTCGGCATAACGTCCGGTGACTTCCCGCTGAAGCCCGATGCCGAATAGGCCATCGACCGCAAGTCCCCAGTCCACCCCCGGAGGTACGCGATCGACGGTGCTTCCGCCCGCGTCGCGCCAGCCGCGCAGCGCCGTCGCCGCATCGGGTGAGAGTTTCGCTTCCTCTCCCACGAATACCACGCACACCCTGAACCACCACCGCTTGAGATGGCGTGCGATCACGAACGCGTCTCCGCCATTGTTGCCGGGGCCCGCGACGATGAGGATGGGCCGGCCTGACTCCGGGGCGATCGTGCGCACCAGTTCGGCAGCGGCGAGTCCTGCGCGCTCCATGAGCGGCAGCGTTGCGGCGGCGGACTCGATCTCGCGTATCCCGCGAGTCCGGTAAATCGGCGTGCCGTGCGCCAGTCGCGTGATCATCAACGTTACAAAGAGGAGGAGGCTTAGTTTAGCGGAAAGCCGGTCGATATTTGGTAAAATGCGTTTTTATAGAGTCGCCTCAGCTCATGTCGCAACTCATCCGGCTGCGTGGACGCAGCGCCCTCTCCGCATTTCGTCTCCAGAAACTCCTACACCAAGTCGCAACTGCAGTCTCCGGAATCGATTTCGACGCGGAATACTGGCATTTCGTGACGCTGCGCCGCGAGCTGTCGCGCAGCGAGCGCGACCGGCTGGAACGCGTGCTCTCATACGGTCCGAGCGCCGTGCCGTCACGCACTGAAGGCGCGCTCTGTCTCGTCGTTCCGCGTATCGGTACGATCTCTCCGTGGTCCTCCAAGGCGACCGATATCGCGCGCCACTGTGGACTCGAGCAGGTGGAGCGCATCGAGCGCGGGGTGGCGTACTGGATCGATCGAAGGCTCTCCGAGGCGGAACAAAAAGCGCTCGCGCCGCTGATACACGACCGGATGACGGAGACCGTGCTCGGCTCCTTCGATGACGTGCCGCGGCTATTCCAGCGCGTTGCGCCGCAACCGCTCGAGACGATCGATCTTATGCGCGGCGGTGCGGCGGCGCTCGAGCGCGCGAACCGGCAGATGGGGCTTGCGCTCTCGCCGGATGAGATTGAATATCTCGCCGAGCATTTTTCCCGCGCCGGGCGCGATCCGACCGATGTTGAGCTGATGATGTTTGCGCAGGCGAACTCCGAGCATTGCCGGCACAAGATCTTCAACGCCGACTGGGTGATCGATGGCGAACCGCAACCGCACTCTTTGTTCGGGATGATCCGCACGACACATGAGAAAAATCCGCGCGGCACGGTCGTCGCATATGCCGACAACGCGGCCGTGATGGAAGGCGCGACGGTCGCGCGCTTCTATCCGCGGGCGGATGGAACGTATCGCTTCAGCGATGAGCCAACCCACATCGTGATGAAAGTGGAGACGCACAATCATCCGACCGCAATTTCGCCCTTCCCGGGCGCGGCGACCGGCTCGGGCGGGGAAATACGCGACGAGGGTGCGACCGGCCGCGGTGCGAAGCCCAAGGCGGGCCTTACGGGCTTCAGCGTGTCGAACCTGCGGATTCCGGACTTCGAGCAGCCGTGGGAATACGATTATGGGCGGCCCGCGCGCATCGCTTCCGCATTCCAGATCATGATCGATGGGCCCATCGGCGCCGCATCGTTCAATAACGAGTTCGGGCGTCCTAACCTCTGCGGCTATTTCCGCACCTTCGAGCAGCGTGTTGGGGATGAGATTCGGGGTTATCACAAGCCCATCATGATCGCGGGCGGGCTCGGCAACGTCGCGGCGGCGCAGTCGCACAAAACTTCGCTGGATGTCGGTGCACTCGTCATCCAGCTCGGCGGGCCGGGCATGCTGATCGGGCTCGGCGGCGGCGCGGCCTCCAGCATGGATACCGGCGCGAACCTGGAAGATCTCGATTTCGATTCCGTGCAGCGCGGCAACGCCGAGATCCAGCGCCGCGCGCAAGAAGTCATCGATCGCTGCGTCGCGCTCGGCGCAGAGAATCCGATCCTCTCGATACACGATGTCGGCGCCGGGGGACTCTCCAACGCCCTTCCGGAAATGGTTCATGCTGCCGGTCGTGGCGGACGTTTCGAGCTGCGCCGGATACCGAGCGAGGAGCCGGGCATGTCGCCGCTGCAGATCTGGTGCAATGAGGCGCAAGAGCGCTATGTGCTCGCGATTGCACCGCCAGCACTGGAGCGCTTTGCTGCAATCTGCGAGCGTGAGCGCTGCCCGTTTGCGGTGGTCGGCGAGGCGACCGATGACGGGCAGCTCACGGTGACCGACGCGCAGCTCGGCAACCGCCCGGTGGATATGCCGCTTTCCGTTCTGCTCGGCAAACCGCCGCGCATGACCCGCGATGTTGCGCGTGTGCGGCGCGCGTTGCCGCGGCTCGAGGCGGGCGGTATCGATCTTATCGAGGCCGCATATCGCGTGCTGCGGCTACCCAGTGTCGCCGACAAGACTTTTCTGATCAACATCGGCGATCGCACGGTCGGC
>DATFGD010000250.1:0-8119 GCA_035249725.1 Burkholderiales bacterium | reverse complement strand
AGCTCGATATCGAAGCCGCTACGCGTGCCGTCGCGATCCATGCTGGTCAGCAGAATTTCACCCGCACCGAGCTGTTGCATCCGACGGCCCCATTCGACCGCGCCGAGCCCCGTTGCGCGCCGGCCGCCGTGCGTAAAAACTTCCCAGCGAATGTCGTTGACCGCGGGTTCGCCGCGCCCGGCAGCGCCGGGGACCCGTTTTGCATCGATCGCGACCACTATGCATTGCGAGCCATAGCGCGCGGTAGCCTCCGCCACAACCTGCGGATTTTCCACTGCCGCGGTGTTGATGCTGACTTTGTCGGCACCGGCGCTCAGCAGCCGGCGCACGTCCTCCACCGTGCGCACGCCGCCACCGACCGTGAGCGGAATGAAGACCTGCGAGGCGACGCGCTCGATGATGGGAAGGATGAGTCCCCGCTCATCGCTGCTTGCTGTAATGTCGAGAAAGGCGAGTTCGTCAGCGCCCTGCTCATCGTAGCGGCGCGCGATCTCCACCGGGTCGCCGGCATCGCGCAGCCCGATAAAGTTGACGCCCTTGACCACCCGTCCCGCAGTCACGTCGAGACACGGAATGACGCGTTTTGCGAGTCCCATCGCGCCGGCTCACGCCTCGCCCTTGCCGGAGAGCTGGTCCGCCAGCTTCTGTGCTTCGGCGAAACTGAGGGTGCCCTGATACACGGCCCGGCCGGTGATCGCGCCGACGATACCTTCGGATTGCACCTGGCACAGCGCCTTGACGTCTGCCAGGTCGGTGATGCCGCCGCTCGCGATGACCGGCGCGGTGAGCTGGCGCGCAAGCGCGACGGTGGCCCCGATATTGACGCCGGTCAGCATGCCATCGCGCCCGATATCGGTATAGATCACCGCTTCGACGCCGTAATCCTGGAACTTCTTCGCGAGATCCACCACGTCGTGGCGCGTCATCTTGGACCAACCGTCCACGGCCACCTTGCCGTCCTTGGCATCAAGCGCGACCATTACGTGACCGGTGAATGCGCTGCATGCGTCGTGCAGAAACCCGGGAGTCTTCACCGCCGCCGTACCGATGATGACGTAGCTCACCCCCGCATCGAGATACCGCTCGATGGTGTCGAGGTCCCGGATGCCGCCGCCGAGCTGGACCGGTATTTTTTCGCCTACCGCGGCGGTGATCGCCTTGATCGCCTGTTCGTTCTTCGGGCGCCCTGCCGCAGCGCCGTTCAGATCGACGACGTGCAGGCGCCGCGCGCCTTGTGCGAGCCAGTGTGCGGCCGTGGCGCCCGGATCCTCGGAAAAAACGGTGGCGTCTTCCATGACGCCCTGCTTGAGACGCACACACTTGCCGTCCTTCAGATCAATTGCGGGAATGATCAGCATAGCGGGAGAAGCGGTTACAGCGGCAGGCGGATATCTGCACTCAATCAGTCCGCCGGAAATTGAGGACCATTGCAGCGAGGTCGGAAGAGGACGCGGTTTCGTGGATATTTAGCAATCATACACAACGTCGAGCCTCATCTCATAGTACTGCAGAGCGGCTGCGGCCCTTCGCCTCCGCCGCATAGCGTTCGGGCTGCCACGCCACGAAATTTGCGAGCAACTGCAGGCCCGACGCCTGGCTTTTCTCGGGGTGAAATTGCACTGCAAAAATATTGTCGCGCGCTACGGCGCAGGCGAACGACGAAGGATACAGGCTGTACCCCGCGGTCACCCGGGAATCGGTGGGCTCGACAAAGTAGCTGTGCACGAAGTAGAAGCGGCTGGCGTTCGCGACCCCGTTCCACAGCGCATGGTTTACCGTCTGGTGCACCTCGTTCCAGCCCATGTGCGGCACTTTGAGCTTGGTGCCGCGTGAATCGCGCAGCGGGTCCGCAAAACGGCGCACCCTGCCCGGCAGCAACCCCAAGCCCGCCACGTCGCCTTCCTCGCTATGCTCGAAGAGCATCTGCAAGCCGATGCAAATGCCCAGGAAGGGCTTTTCGAGCGCGGCCGCCATTACCGCATCGCGGAGCCCGCGCGTTTCCATTTCACGCATGCAGTCCGGCATCGCGCCCTGGCCGGGAAATACGACGCGGTCTGCCTGGTTCACGACGCGCGGGTCACTTGTCACGCTTACGACACGTCCCGGCGCCACCTGCTCAATCGCCTTGGCCACCGAGCGCAGATTGCCCATGCCGTAATCGATGACAGCGATATTGGTCATTGTGTCGGTTAAGTCCAGAGCAGGAATGGTGGGATGCGAGGCGCAGAAATCGAGCGACGCAATTCAAGCCTGGCCCGAACCTAGAGTGTGCCTTTGGTTGATGGCAGTGCGCCACCGATGCGCGAGTCCAGTTCGACCGCCATCCGCAAGGCGCGTGCAAACGCCTTGAAAACGGTCTCGGCCTGATGGTGGGCATTCCTGCCTTTCAGGTTGTCGATATGCAACGTAACGTGCGCGTGGTTCACGAAACCCTGGAAAAACTCGCGGACGAGATCGACATCAAACTCGCCGACCCGAGCACGTGCAAATTTGATATCCATTTCCAGTCCCGGCCGCCCCGAAAGATCGATCACCACGCGCGACAGCGCTTCGTCGAGCGGCACGTAGGCGTGCCCGTAGCGCCGAACACCTTTCTTGTCCCCGCTCGCCTCGGCAAATGCCTGGCCCAGCGCGATACCGACATCCTCCACCGTGTGGTGCGCATCGATGTGCAGGTCGCCCGTTGCCGTCACCTCGAGATCCAACACGCCGTGCCGCGCCACCTGGTCGAGCATATGGTCTAGAAACGGCACGCCGGTCGCCACTTTTGCGATACCGGTGCCGTCCAGATCGAGCTTCACGCTGATCTGGGTCTCGAGCGTATTGCGGGTGACTTTGGCCTCACGCATGACTACGTCCGGCGGGTGATTGAAATAATATCCAGGCGGCTCGCGTTCAACGCACGTTGAGCGTGTCCTTCAACGCGCCCAGGAATTTAGTATTCTCGTCCGGCGTCCCCACGGTTACGCGCAAGCACTCGGACAGCATCGGGTGGGCGCCGTGCAGGTTCTTGATCAGGATACCGCGCGCCTTGAGGCCGTCGAAGACAGCCTCCGCGCCGGACACCCGGAACAGAATGAAATTTGCATCGCTCGGATAAGGCCGCACGCCGGGAATCGCGTTCAATTCATCCGCGAGCCGCGCGCGTTCGTCTTTGATGAGCACGGCCTGCTCCGTAAGCAAGTCGTGGTGCTGCAGTACCTGCTCGGCGATGAGTTGAGTCAGCACGTTCACATTATACGGCAAGCGGACTTTATCGAGATGGTTGAGCCATACCCGCGGCCCCGCAAGCACCCCGAGACGAAGCCCGGCCAGACCGAGCTTGGAAAGCGTGCGCATGACCAGAAGATTGGGAAACGACCCGAGTTTCCGCATGAAGCTCTGCCCGGCAAACACGTGGTAGGCCTCATCCACGATGACCAAGCCGGGCGCGGCCTCGATGATGCGCTCAATTGCCGCCGGGTCGAAAAGATTCCCGGTGGGGTTATTCGGAAATGTGATGAAGATGAGCGCCGGTTGTTGCTCCGCGATGGCTGTAACGACGCGCCCCTCGTCCACGGTGAAGTCAGCGTTCAGATCCGCGCTCACATAACGCATGCCGCAGAAGGCCGCGATGAGGCGAAACATCACAAACGAGGGCTCGACTCCCAGCACCACGGCACCCGGCCGCGCGGCAGCGAGCATGAGGCTTTGTATCAACTCATCCGATCCGTTGCCGACCAGGATATCCATCCCGGCCGGCACGTCCATGACCTCGCGCAGGCGCGCCTTCAAGCGCACGGCGCCCGAGTCGGGATAGCGGTTGTACGACACCTGCTCGACCAGCCGTGCAATTTCGACCCGTAGCGCTTGCGGCAGCGGATAGGGGTTTTCCATGGCGTCGAGTTTCACCATGCCGGTCGCGTCGGGCACGCGGTAGCCGCTCATTGCCCGGATCTCGTCGCGGATTACGTCTTCAGGCCGCTTTCCCATAGGGTTCGAACTATTTCATGCGGTACTCGGCGGAGCGAGCGTGGGCAGGCAGCCCCTCTCCACGCGCGAGTTCCGCCGCGATGGCGCCCAGCCGCCGCGCCCCCTCACGCGAAACGCCGATCACGCTCGAGCGCTTCTGGAAGTCGTACACTCCGAGCGGCGAAGAAAAGCGCGCGGTGCGTGACGTAGGCAGCACGTGGTTGGGCCCGGCGCAGTAATCGCCCAACGCTTCGGACGTGTAACGGCCGAGAAAAATGGCGCCCGCGTGGCGGATGTTCGGCAGCAGCGACTGCGGCTCGGCGACCGAAAGCTCGAGGTGTTCGGGCGCGATCCGGTTCACGAGCGCGCACGCATCGTCGAGATCGCGCACCCGGATCAGCGCGCCGCGCCGGTCGAGCGAAGCACGAATGACATCACGCCGCGGCATAGCGGTGAGCTGGCGCGCGATGCTGGCTGCGACTGAGTCGATAAAAGCGGCGTCGGGGGTCAAGAGAATGGCTTGCGCCAGCTCATCGTGCTCGGCTTGCGCAAAGAGATCCATGGCGATCCAGTCCGGATCCGTCTTTCCATCGCAAACGACCACGATTTCGGACGGACCGGCCACCATGTCGATCCCGACCAGACCGAATACCCGGCGCTTCGCGGCAGCGACATAAGCGTTGCCTGGGCCCACGATCTTGTCCACGGGCGGGATGGTTGCCGTGCCGTACGCCAGCGCCGCAATGGCCTGCGCTCCGCCGAGCGTAAATACGCGGTCCACGCCGCATAATTGTGCGGCGGCCAGCACGAGCTCACTGCGCTCGCCCGCCGGCGTCGGCACGGTCATGATGATTTCGCGCACCCCCGCGACACGGGCCGGGACCGCATTCATGATCACCGAAGACGGATACGCCGCCTTGCCGCCCGGTACGTAGATGCCGACACGATCGAGCGCCGTGATCCTCTGGCCCAACTGAGTGCCGTCGGGCTCCGAATACTGCCAGGAGCTTGCGATCTGCTTTTCGTGATAGACGCGCACCCGCTGCTCCGCGGCGCCAAGCGCCTCCCGCTGCACCGCAGACACTCCGGCAAGCGCACGCTCGAGCTCCGCGCGCGGCACTTCGAGCCCGGCGGGAGACTGCACGTCCATGCGATCGAAACGGCGGGTATATTCGAGTAGCGCGGCGTCGCCCCGCGCCCTGACGTCGGCCAGGATGGCAGCGACCGCGGCGTCGATCCCGGGGTCCTGCGCGCTCTCGAATGCGAGCAGCGCCGCAAGCTGGGCATCGAATCCCGCTTGGCTGCTATCGAGTTTGCGCACCGGCGTCATGACACCGCGCGCGCGAACGCGTCCAGCAACGGTTGTATATCCTTGCGCTTCAATTTGAGTGCGGCCTGATTGACCACGAGCCGCGCGCTGACCGGCGCAATCTCCTCTACCGGCTTCAGGTTATTGGCTTTCAGCGTATTGCCGGTGCTGACGAGATCGACGATGGCATCGGCAAGCCCGGTGAGCGGCGCCAACTCCATCGAACCGTAGAGCTTGATGAGGTCGACGTGCATCCCCTTGGCCGCAAAGTGCTCGCGCGCGGTCTGCACGTACTTGGTTGCGACTTTCAGGCGCGCGCCCTGCCGCGCTGCGCGCCGATAGTCGAAATCCTGCGGCACCGCGACCATCATGCGGCAGCGGCCGATGTTGAGATCGAGCGGCTGATACAGGCCCTGGCCGCCGTGTTCGTCCAGCACATCCTTGCCCGCGACGCCGAGTTCGGCGGCACCGTACTGCACATACGTGGGGACGTCCGCCGCGCGCACGATGATGACACGCACGTCGCGGCGATTTGTGTCGAGCACGAGCTTGCGCGAGTTGCCTGAGTCGTCGGCGATCCGGATGCCTGCGGCGCGCAGCAGCGGCAGCGTCTCGTCGAAAATGCGGCCGCGCGAGAGCGCGATCGTAATCACTGGGCGAATGCTCTAATTAAAACAATATTTTACCGCCAAGGCCGCCAGGAACGCCAAAAACCGGAAAACGAAACAGCGTTTCGAACAAACACGCTCTCTATTTTTGTCTTTATCTTGCTTTTCTTTTTCTTCTTGCGAGCCTGGCGACCTTCAAGACTCTAACGCGCACGGCGGATGCGCGCACCCAGACGGGAAAGCTTTTCCTCGATTCGTTCGTAGCCGCGGTCGAGATGGTATACGCGATCGACAACCGTGGTGCCGCGCGCAACCAGTCCAGCCAGCACCAATCCTGCCGATGCACGCAGATCGGTCGCCATCACCGCGGCACCGTCGAGATGCGGTACGCCTTTCACGACTGCGGTATTGCCCTCCACTTCGATGTCGGCCCCGAGCCGCTTGAGCTCCTGCACATGCATGAAGCGATTCTCGAAGACGGTTTCGGTTACCACTGCCGTGCCGCGTGCAATGCTGTTCAACGCGACGAACTGCGCCTGCATGTCGGTCGGGAAGGCCGGATAGGGCGCGGTACGAACATTGACGGCGTCGAGCCCGCCATTGGCTTCCACGCTGATCCAGTCGTCTCCGGTTGTAATCCGCGCTCCCGACTCGCGCAGCTTGTCGAGCACTGAATCCAGACTGCCCGCGCACGCGCCCTTGAGCCGCACCGAGCCGCCCGTCGCAACGGCGGCGACGAGAAACGTTCCGGTCTCGATGCGGTCCGGCATCACCCGATGCGTTGCGCCGTGCAATCGAAGCACGCCTTCTACCGTGATCACATCGCTGCCGGCGCCACGGACACTCGCCCCCATGGCGTTCAGGCAGTTCGCGAGGTCGACGATCTCCGGCTCATGTGCGGCATTTTCGATGATGGTGACGCCTTCGGCCAGCGTGGCCGCCATCATGAGATTCTCGGTGCCGGTGACCGTCACCAGATCGAGACAGATGCGCGCCCCGCGCAGTCGCTCGGCGCGCGCGAGCATGTAGCCGTGTTCGATGCCGATCGTCGCACCCATGGCTTCCAACCCCTTGATGTGCTGATCGACCGGCCTCAAGCCGATGGCGCAGCCGCCGGGGAGCGACACACGCGCCTCACCTGCGCGCGCCAGCAATGGACCGAGGACCAGCACCGATGCGCGCATGGTTTTCACGAGGTCGTACGGCGCAACCGGTTTTTCGAGACGGGCAGCGCACAGTTGCACGCCGAGCTTCTCGTCGAGGGAGACGGCGACGCCCATTTGCCCCAGGAGGGTGAGCATCGTCGTCACATCGCGCAGATGCGGCACGTTTTCGACGATGAGCGGTTCGGAGGTGAGGAGCGCGGCGGTCAGTATCGGCAGTGCCGCATTCTTGGCCCCGGAGATTTCTACTTCTCCGGCGAGACGGGCTCCGCCCTCGATGACAAGCCTGTCCATCGCTACGCCGGACTTACCGGCCCCACTCGTCGGGTGTGAGCGTGCGCATCGACAGCGCGTGGATCTCCTCGCGCATCCGGTCGCCGAGCGCACGATACACGAGCTGGTGCTGCTGCACCTTGGACTTGCCGCGAAACTGCGCGCTCACGATGACCGCCTCGAAGTGATGGCCATCGCCCGTCACCTCCACGTGCTCGCACGGCAGGCCGTCCTCGATAACGGATTTGATCTGTTGCGGTTGGATCATCTTGTGCCTCGGTTCTAGTGCCTCAGTTTGTAGCCGCTCTTGAGCAACCACAGCGCCAGCCATGATAAGGCCAGAAAACAGGCCACGACAATTGTGAGACTCACCGCCGGCGACACGTCTGCGTGCCCGAAAAAGCCATAGCGAAACCCGTCGATCATGTAAAAGATGGGATTGAGGTGCGAAAGCCCCTGCCAGAATGCCGGCAGTGAATGTATCGAATAGAACACTCCGGACAGGAACGTAAGGGGAAGGATGATGAAGTTCTGGAATGCCGCCAGTTCGTCCACTTTCTCGGAGTGGATGCCGGCGATGATGCCGAGCGCTGCCATGATACCGCTGCCGGCGGCTGCGAACGCGATTGCCCACCATGGATGCGCAAACTGCAGATCGACGAACCAGACCGTCGCCGCAAACACCCCTGCTCCGACCACCAGTCCGCGCGCGGCCGCGGCGAGGAGATAGGCGAGGAAGAACTCGCGGTGCGAGAGCGGCGGCAACAGCACGAAGATAATGTTGCCGGTCATCTTGGATTGCATCAGGCTCGACG
>DATFGD010000249.1:0-3430 GCA_035249725.1 Burkholderiales bacterium | reverse complement strand
GCGCCCGGCGTCACGCTCAGGGAGCGCACCGCGGACGGTGTCGCACCGCAATTTCAGGACGAAGGCTTCGTCAAGCCACCGAGCGTGACGTTGATCGATGGCGGCCGACTGGGCGACCCCCTTGTATCGCCGCGTTCGGCGAAGGAATACGGGCTCACCACCAACGCCCCGAATGCCGGGGAAAGTCCCGAGTCGCTCGATATGGCGGCGGGCGGACTGGCTACCGACGATGCACTAGTGGCACTCGACACCGGACTCTACATCGGCAACCTCTGGTACCTCAATTACTCAGACCGCCCCGCGGGACGCATCACGGGCATGACCCGCTTCGCAACTTTCTGGGTCGAAGGCGGACGTATCGTCGCACCGGTCACGCCGATGCGCTTCGACGATACGATTTACCGCATGCTCGGTGAAAACCTCATCGATCTCACGCGCGAACGCGAGCTGCTGCTCGACGCTTCGACCTACGAGGCGCGCTCCACGCGCAGCGCCCGTCTTCCCGGCGCGCTGCTGCGCGCCCTGCGCTTCACGCTGTAGCGAGGCTAATAAACGCCCGCGCCGGCGGGCGGGGGAGACGGAGGAGGAGCGGGTGAAGGCGCGGGCGCGCGTGCCTTTTCGTCGCGCAGCCCGCGCAGGCCTTCCAGTATCGGCTGCTTTTTGCGCTCCAGTTCCTGGTGGCGCTGGTAGAGCTCGCGCAGTTCGCGCGCATACGTTTCATCTCGCTCGACCTGCGCGCGCCGGGAAGCCACCATGTCGTCATAATTTCCCGGCGGCCCGCCGCCTATCGGCGGCAGCACCGGCTCGGCATTCGAGCGGCGCAATTGCTGGATCATCTGGAATTGCTGGTAGACGGCCTGCTGTTCCTGGTTGATGATGGAAAGCGCTTCCTGTAGCACCTTGGCATCGTCCCCGGCCGCTCCCGCACCGCCGATGCCGAGCAGGATTGCGGCAAAGCTGGCGACGACCGATCTTGCAATCAACGAGTTGAGCGCACGATGCATTCTTCCTCCTCGACACCCACCAGAGCGCATACGGATTAGTCGTCCCGCTGCGACGCAAGTTTCCGGACAATATAATGGCCGGAGCACAATCGCATCGTCCGGCATCCGCTTTCAAGCCGGCCGGGACCTGCCACCATAAGGGAGAGCCGTCATGCACCGCAATCAACGTTCGCTGCCTTCGCGCCCGGTACGGCATCGACAGCACGGCGCCATGCGCGGCTGGGTGCTGCTCGTCGTCGCAGCCACCGTTGCGGTCTGGTGGATATGGATCTGGGAAGGCACGGAGCGGGTCCCCGGCCTTCCGGCGGAGCCGCGCCCGGTGCTCGCACGCGGAACGCTCGCGGAAGACGAGCGCAACAACATCGAGGTATTCAAGACCGCTTCCGTATCCACGGTGCATATCACAACGCTGGAGCGCGCACGCGGCTTTTCGCCGCTCGACGTAATGCAGGTCCCCAAAGGCACAGGCAGCGGTTTCATCTGGGACGCCCGCGGCCACGTAGTGACCAACTTCCACGTCATTCAGGGCGGCAGCGGCGCGCGCGTCACCCTTTCGGACCAAAGCACGTGGCGTGCGGCGCTCGTCGGCGCCTTTCCGGATCGCGATATCGCCGTATTGCGCATCGATGCGCCGAAAGAGAAACTCACACCCATCGCGCTCGGAACCAGCAAGGATCTGCAGGTCGGCCAGAAGGTGTACGCCATCGGCAACCCGTTCGGCCTCGACCAGACGCTCACCACCGGGATCATCAGCGCGCTCAACCGCGAGATCGAATCGCTGACCCAACGCACGATACAGGGCGTCATCCAGACCGATGCGGCGATCAATCCGGGCAACTCCGGCGGGCCGCTCCTCGATTCCGCGGCACGATTGATCGGCGTGAACACGGCGATCTTCAGTCCGTCCGGCGCGTTTGCGGGCATCGGTTTCGCCATCCCGGTCGATGAAATGAATCGCATCGTGCCGCGGCTCATCCGCGACGGGAAATTCATACGGCCGGCACTCGGCATCCAGGCTGCACCGCCGCAATTCAGCACCAGCCTCGGCATCAAGAAAGGGGTCGCGGTGCTGGGCGTGCTGCCGCGCAGTCCCGCGCAAGCGGCCGGAATCCGGCCGTTCCAGCGCGGCCCCGGCGGCGAAGTCATCGCCGGCGACGTCATCACCGCGATCGAAGGCACGCCGGTCGGCAACATCGACGAACTGCTCAACGCACTGGAACGCCATCAACCCGGTGAAACGGTGAAAGTCACGGTGTTGCGCGAGGGAAAAACAATCGAAGTCCCGGTGCAACTCGGAATATCGGAATAGGCCGGGCGCGTCATCGTGTAACATCGTCGCCTTCGTTTGAGGGGCAAAGCATGGGTCCGCGATTCAAGGATAAAGTCGTCATCGTGACGGGCGCCGGCTGCGTCGGGCCGGGCTGGGGCAACGGCCGCGCCGCTGCAGTGCTCTTTGCGCAGGAAGGCGCACGTATTTTCGCTGTCGATCGCACCGCCGAGCCGATGAAGGAAACGCTCGAGCGCATACGCGAGGTGGGCGGCAAGGTGACCTCACACGCCTGCGATGTAACGCACAACGCCGCCGTCGCCGGGATGGTGAAAGCCTGCATCGACACGTACGGGCGTATCGACGTGCTGATCAACAATGTCGGCGGTTCGGCGGCCGGCGGGCCGGTCGAGCTCTCCGAAGAAGCGTGGGACGCGCAGGTCGATCACAATCTCAAGAGCGTCTTTCTCACATGCAAGCACGCGCTTCCCGTGATGGAGAAACAAGGCGGCGGTGCGATCGTCAACACGGCATCGGTGTCCGGCCTTCGCTGGACCGGCGCGGCGCAAGTGGCCTACGCCGCATGCAAGGCGGGTGTGATCCAGTTTTCGCGCGTCGTGGCGGTTCAGTACGCAAAGAAAGGGATCCGCGTGAACTGTGTCGTACCGGGACAGATGCACACGCCGCTCGTGGAGGCGCGCCTCGCGGGCCAGCGCGCGGGCGGCGATCTCGACCTGCTGCTCAAGCAGCGCGTTGCGCGGATTCCGCTCGGCTTTATGGGCGATGGGCGCGATACGGCGCATGCGGTGCTGTTTCTCGCCTCGGAGGAAGCGCGCTTCATCACCGGCACCGAGATCGTCGTCGATGGCGGCATGACCGCACGTTGCGATTGACACGTATCACCCGGCCGGACCATCCCGTCACCTTCGGTGCCACCCCTCCTAATGTAGGAGGGGAAAAAACTCCTCCGATGAGGATTCGACTCGGGCCAGGCGTCTTCCCCTCCTCCGATGAGGAGGGGTGCCGACTGTGTCGGCGGGGTGGTCGGGTACCCTCCTGTGGAGTGCCGACTATGTCGGCGGGGTGGTCGGGTCACCCTCCTCCGATGACGATTCGACTCGGGCCAGGCGTCTTACCCTCCTCCGACGAGGAGGGGTGC
>DATFGD010000248.1:0-5748 GCA_035249725.1 Burkholderiales bacterium | reverse complement strand
ATATCGAGCGACTCGGGACTTTCCCCGGCATTCGCGGCGTTGGTGGTGAGCCCGTATTCCTTCGCCGAACGCGGCGATACAAGGGGGTCGCCCAGTCGGCCACCATCGATCAACGTCACGCTCGGTGGCTTGACGAAGCCTTCGTCCTGAAATTGCGGTGCGACACCGTCCGCGGTGCTCTCCCTGAGCGTGACGCCGGGCGCGAGCGTTTCGCCGTGCTCCATGCGCAGAAGCGCGCTTTGACGCGTGGCACGCGAGCGCGCCGAGAAGCCGCCCCAGCAAATCATTCCGGCAAGTTCTTCGAGCGCGCGCGGCGTGAGATAGGCGCGATACTCGCCGGGGCCGATCGTTCGTCGTGGAACGCCAAGCAAGGCGAGCTGCGTGGTCGCGGATTCGAGCTTCGCCGCGAAGGCCGTCTCTTGCCAGTCGAATCCGGCATAGGCCGCCTTTACCGCCTTATCGGCTTCGAGATGCAGACTCCAGTCCAGATTGAAGCTGTCGATCTCATGCCAGTTGCGCTGGCCGTACGAATTGGCGAAACCGCGATAAATCGTGCCGGCGGCGTAAATGCCTACGAGATCGGAGCCGTTCGCACCCGCGACGACCTGCTGCGCCACCGACTCGGCCGGAGCGAGCTTGCCGCGCCGCTCGCTCGTGGTCGAATGCGGCGTTTCCGCAAGCAAGAGCCACGGGTCCTCGGGCAGTTGTGCGAGCGTATCGCGCAATCGGGCGATTACCGCACGCGCCTGCTCGACATCTTCGCGGCCACCGCCAATTGCAAGCGTGGCGTACGCCTGGCGCCGCTCGCGTACAAGACGCAGCGTCAGAAAGCGCTGATCTACGCTCCCCGGCTGGCGCACGCGCCCGCGGTTGAAGCGCACGAAGTCGGAACGCTCGGCGGCGAGCTCGCACAGCAGCACTTCATTTGTGTGCAGCGCGGGCTGAAGCGCGCCCGTGAGATCGAAGAACGCTTCCCTCAACGCGGGTCTCCGCCAAAAACATCCACCTCGGCGAAGACGCACGCGGGTGCCGCGTGCCCGACATCGACTGCCTGGTTGGGTTCGCCTTTTCCGCAGTAGAGCGTGCCGTGCACTTCGAAGGTGTCCGTATTGCCGACCATCCTCAGGCTGCGCCAGAACGTCGCCGAAACGCCCCGGTAGTTCGGGTTCTTTACCACGCGTTTCACTACGCCGTTTTCGATCGATTCGCCCCACTCACAACCGAACTGGAATTTGTTGCGCGAGTCGTCGATCGACCACGAGACATTGGTGCGCATCAGCACGCCGCGCGCGATCGAACTCACCAGTTCCGCGAGCGTGCTGCCCCCCGGCTCGACGTTCAGATTGGCCATGCGATCGATCGGCGGCCGGTTCCAGCCGCTGGCACGCGCGTTGGCGGTGCCCGGCAGCCCGGCGCGGAGCTGCGACAGGTGACCGCCGAGCGGGCGCTCGAGGATGCCGTTGCGGATCAACCATACCTTCTCCGCCGGCGCGCCCTCGTCGTCGAACGCGTAGGAAGCCAGCTCTTGCGGCAGCGACGGGTCGAACGTGACGTTGAGGAGCGCGGAGCCGTACTGATAGCGCCCGAACATCTCCGGCGTAACGAAGCTTGTGCCGGCGTAGTTGCGCTCATCGCCGAGGATGCGGTCGAGTTCCAGCGGATGTCCGATCGATTCGTGGATCTGCAGCATCATCTGATCCGGCATGAGGAGCAGGTCCATTTTCCCGGCGGGACAGTTCGGTGCGAGGAGCAGTTGCACGGCTTCGTCGGCCAGGCGTGCTCCGCATCCGCGAAAACCGGAGCGTTCGATCTGCGCCATACCGCCCTGCTGGGCGTCGAGAAAACTGCGGGTTTGCGTATCGACGCCTTCGTTGGCCGTTACGTGGGCGTGCGAGATGGCGGATTGCCACTGCTGCTCGACCTCTCCGCCCGTGTTCGTGAGATAGACCTGCCGGACCGTACGCAGCGCGAGCGCGGCATAGCGTTCAACGATGCGGTCGTCAGTCCGGGCAGCGCGGCATTCGTCTGCGAGAAGATCGTGTACCGCACGCTGCGCGCCGGATCGCACGTTTTCCGGACGCATCCATCGAGCGCCCTGTGGCGCCGGCATGGCGAGCGGATCGTAGGCGTAGACGCTCATCGTCCGCGTCGCTTGCGCCCAAGCCGTCGCACGGTCGAGCGCCGCCTGCAGGCCGGCAGCCGAAACATCGCTCGTCGCGCAATAACCGTAACCCCCGGCGCTCACGGCAGTGAGCATCGCGCCGCGGTCGATCGCAAGCGACGGCGGCTCAGGCGTGTCCTGCCGCACTGCCAGCCGTTCGCTCGTCTCTTCGACATAGCGCAGCGACCAGTGCGGCGCGGTGGACTTGAGTTTGCGAAATCGCTCGCGAAGGGTTTCTGACATACCAGCAAAATGGAGCGGAACCCCCTTTTACCCTATTGCTTCGTATGCTGTCCTTCTCCGGTGTCGTAAATCATGTGCTGCCGGCACGACGCGGCTGCGCCCGGCGGCGCTTCGATTCGCTGCGGTTCGTGCGCGGGTTTGCGGACCAAGCCGTCAGCTCGCGCAATGCGGCGGCGAGACCACGAACTACCGCAGAGCAGAAGCGCCGCGCTGCCTGCGCCGCAGTGAAAACGAACTCGGCGATGCGCTCGCCCCGCTGCAAACTCAGCAGGGCGGCTCTGCGCTCACTCTCCGTCATAGGTATCTCATGGAGCCGTCTCACGAGTATGGGATCGCCGCCGTGGTGCTCCGAAAAATGCCTCATATCAAGGTCCTCGCTGAATGATTATGGTGCATTGCACTAGCATGCGTTTTGCTTCTTAAACGCCAACATCATATTGAGCATTTGTTGCACGGGTTAGAGGGGAGGGAATATATAATGTTGCGACGCAATACCCCTATATTTCGTCACCCATCCGAAAAGGAAAGCTAATGCGTCGTGCAGGGAGACGTTCGCAGTTGCCCCCGCTCAATTCCTTGCGGGCGTTCGAAGCGGCTGCCCGCCACTCGAATTTCCGCAAGGCCGCCGACGAGCTACACGTGACGCCCGCTGCAGTCAGCCACCAGGTGAAGGCGCTGGAGGACCACCTTGGCGTTCAACTGTTCCGCAGGCAGGCGCGGGCGCTCGAACTGACGCCCGCCGCGAAAGCGTGCCTGCCGCAACTGCGCGAAGGCTTCGGCGCTTTCGCAACGGCGGCGGAGTTGGTCAGAACCGGTTTGCGGCGCGAAACGCTTTTTCTCAAGGCCGCGCCGTCCTTTGCAGTGAAATGGCTGGGACGCCGGATAGACCGCTTCGTGTGCGCCTATCCGGATATCGACGTGCACATCGATGCCAATCCCCGAACGATAGACGGCAGGCCCGGAGACGGACCCGAAGACGTCCATTGGACGCCGCTCATGGGGCAGAGCGATGTTGCGATCCGCTTCGGCGCCGGAAAATATCCCGGATGTTGCAGCGACAAGCTGTTCTCAGTGGCGCTGACGCCGATGTGTGCGCCATCGTTGCTGAAGAGTGGGCCGCGGCTGCGTTGTCCCCAGGATCTGCGCCGCCATACGCTGCTGCACGACGACACGCTCGACGTTGAGGATGGGCGCAGCAAGTGGGAAACGTGGCTGGAGGCGGCGGGTGTACCAGGCGTCGATCTCACGCGTGGCCCGCATTTCAACCACGCTGCGCTTGCCCTGGACGCCGCCGTTGATGGCGTCGGCGTCGTGCTGAGCTATCCGTTACTTGCAGCGGCGGATATTGCCGGCGGACGACTCGTCATGCCGTTCGATCTGGCGATTCCCCTGGAGCCGGCGTACTACGTGGTTTACGCCGAAGCCATTGCCGGCCAGCGCAAAGTGAGCGCCTTCCGGAACTGGCTGCTGGAGGAAGTCCAAAAGTTTGTCGTTTCGCCCGATCCGGGAGCAGGAACGTCGGACTAACGGCGGTTCGATTCCGGGTTGGTCCGATGCGCGAGCATCGAGGTAAATTCCACAGCGGGAACGGCTTTGCTGAACAGATGACCCTGGCATTCGTCGCATCCCTGCTCACGCAGGAACTGCCATTGCGCTTCCGTCTCGACTCCTTCGGCTACTACGCGTAGTCCCAAGCTGTGCGCGAGGGCGATGATCGCAACTACGATGGAAATACTGCCATCGGCATTGAGATCGGCGAGGAATGACTGGTCGATCTTCAGTTCGTCGATCGGAAATTGCCTCAGGTAACTGAGAGACGAGTATCCGGTGCCGAAGTCGTCCACCGAGAGCTTGAGTCCCAGCTCCTTCAGTTGCCGCAGGATCAGAATGTTTCCGCGGGCGTTGCCCATCAACATGCTCTCAGTGAGTTCGAGCTGCAGATGACGGGGATCAGCATTCGTATCGGCGAGGATCTCCCGGATCGAGGGCAGGAAATCCTTGTCCATGAACTGTCGCCCCGAGATGTTGATGGCGATTTTGGGTGGGTCGAGTCCTGCGGTCTCCCAGGTTTTCACCTGCCCGCACGCTTCAGCGAAGACCCATGCGCCGATATCCACGATGAGCCCCGTCTCCTCAGCGAGCGGGATGAATTCGCCGGGGCTCACGCTGCCGCGCGACGGATGTTGCCAGCGCAGCAGCGTCTCCGCGCCGATCAGCCGGCGTGTGCGCGTCTCGATCTTGGGCTGGTAATGAAGCTGCAGCTCCTGGCGATCGATCGCCCGGCGCAGTTCGCTGTGCAGATTGATATAGAGCAGCGAGCGGTTCTTGAGGTCGACCGAGTAGAAGGAGTAAGTATTGCCGCCCTGCTGTTTGGCGAACTGCAGCGCGGTTGCGGCATTCTTGACGATCAGTTCACGTTCCGTTCCGTCAGTGGGAAAGACCGATATGCCGATGCTGAATGTCATGAACAATTCGTGCCCGCCGATGCTGTACGGCGGCGCCATGCTGTCGAGTAGCCGCTGTGCGACTACGATGGTGCTCTCCGCCTTGTCGATTTCGACGAGCAGCACGCCGAACTCATCGCCGCCGAGCCGGGAAAGACTCGGAGCGGAGTCCTCCTCTCCAATTCGGGCCAGCGTGTCGGTATTGCGCACGCACTGTTCGAGCCGCTTCGCCGTAGCTCGGAGTAGCTCATCACCGAGCGCAGGACCCAGTGCCTCGTTCACTTTCTTGAAGCGATCGATGTTGACGTGGAGCAGGGCGCCGGTCCGGCTGTGGCGCGATGCCTGCTGCAGCGTGTGGTCGAGGCGGTCGATGAAGGTCTGGCGGTTGTAAAGGCCGGTGAGGCGGTCGTAGTTGGTGAGGCGGTCGAGATAGGCTTTGGCGGCGAGCGTGTTGCGCAGACGCAGTATCAGCTCGCTCGAGTCGACCGGCTTCGCCAGAAAATCCGTCGCACCGAGTTCGAGCGCCTTGAGCTTGGTTTCCGCATCGGTCGAGGAGGTCAGCATGATGATCGGAATGTGCGCGAAGTCCGCTTCGGCGCGCATCGCCTGCATGATGTCGAAGCCGCTCACCCCCGGCATCATGAGGTCCAGCATCACGACATCGGGCCGTTCACTGGCGATGAGCGCCATCGCCTTGTACGGCTCGCTCGTCAGGACGAAGTTGCGGTAACCGGCTTCTTCGAGGAATCCCTGCAGCACATCGAGCGTGATGGGCTCGTCGTCCACCATCATCACCTTTGCCGTTCTCAGGTACTCGGCATCATCGTCCCGTTCGACGGGATTCCGGTCGCTGCGTACGAGCGCGCGGCTGGTTGTGTCGATTTGGGGCTCGTTCATGTA
>DATFGD010000247.1:0-2481 GCA_035249725.1 Burkholderiales bacterium | reverse complement strand
GGCATGGGAAGCCACCCCTCGCGCGGCCTCAAGAAAGGCGTGGTCGTGAACATCGACACCACGGTCAGCGCCATCCAGCGCGCACTGGAAGAAGCGGAGTTGATGGCCGACTGCAAGATCCGCGAGGTTTATACCGGAATCGCCGGCAGCCACATCAAGAGTTTCAATTCACAGGGCATGGTCGCGATCAAGGACAAGGAAGTCGTCCAGATGGATATCGATCGCGTGATCGAGACCGCCAAAGCCGTGCAGATACCGAACGACCAGCAGATCCTGCACATCCTCAATCAGGAATTCATCATTGACGGGCAGGAGGATGTCCGCGAGCCACTCGGCATGTCGGGCGTGCGCCTCGAAGCGAAAGTGCACATCGTGACCGGCGCGGTCTCGGCCGCACAGAACATCATCAAGTGCGTGCGGCGCTGCGGGCTCGAAGTGCGCGATCTGATCCTTCAGCCGCTGGCATCGGCTTTGGCCGTGATCACTGAAGACGAGAAAGACCTGGGCGTTTGTCTGGTGGATGTCGGCGGTGGGACGACCGATGTTGCGGTCTTCACGCATGGCGCCATTCGCCACACCGCGGTGATACCCATCGCCGGCGACCAGATCACCAACGATATCGCGATGGCGCTCAGGACGCCGACCAAGGATGCTGAAGACATCAAGCAGCGTTTCGGCTGTGCGCTGTCGCAGCTCGCCGATCCGCAGGAGATGGTCGAAGTACCCGGCGTGGGCGACCGCGAAGCGCGTGAGCTGTCGCGCAAGACGCTGGCGGAAGTGATCGAACCGCGGGTCGAGGAACTGTACTCCCTCGTGCAGGCGGAGCTGCGGCGCAGCGGCTACGAGGAACTCCTTTCCTCGGGCATCGTCATCACGGGCGGGTCCAGCGTACTGCAGGGCATGGTGGAGCTGGGCGAAGAAATCTTTCACATGCCGGTCCGCATTGGCAAGCCCAATTACAGCGGCGGACTGGCCGAGGTCGTGCGCCATCCACGCTATTCGACCGGTGTCGGACTGTTGCTCGCCGGCGTGCAGCAGTACCGCAGTCGCGAGATGGCGCGCATGCAGGTGGGTCCGGTCCAACACGTGATGGAACGGATGCGAAGCTGGTTTTCGGGGAATTTCTGATGCTTGCAATTGAGAAGCGCGATTCGGGTCGTACGAACAACGTCACATCAACAAGGAGGCCTACATGATAGAGCTCATCGATACGCAATCCCAGGAGGCGGTGATAAAAGTGATTGGCGTCGGCGGTTGTGGAGGCAACGCGATCGACCACATGATCGCCCGCGGCGTGCAGGGCGTAGAGTTCATCTGCGCCAATACGGATGCACAGGCGCTGAAGCGTAACCAGGCAAAGGTCCAGTTGCAGCTTGGGGGCGAGATCACCAAAGGGCTGGGCGCTGGCGCCAATCCCGAGATCGGCCGGCAGGCCGCGCTCGAGGACCGCGAGCGCATCGCCGAATTGATCACCGGCGCGGACATGCTGTTTCTGACCGCCGGCATGGGCGGCGGCACAGGCACCGGCGCGGCGCCGATCGTGGCCGAGATCGCGAAGGAGCTTGGCGTGTTGACGGTCGCGGTCGTCACCAAACCTTTTGCTTTCGAAGGCAAGCGCCAGCGGATTGCGCAGGAAGGCCTCGATGCGCTCTCGCAGCATGTCGATTCATTGATCGTCATTCCCAATGACAAACTGATGCAGGTGCTGGGCACTCAGGTCACGCTCGATGAGGCGTTTCAGGCAGCGAACGAGGTGCTGCACGGCGCGGTAGCGGGTATCGCGGAAATCATAAGCTGCCCCGGCATGATCAACGTCGATTTCGCAGACGTGCGCACGGTGATGGCCGAGATGGGGATGGCCATGATGGGATCGGCAAAGGCGGATGGCCCGGACCGCGCGCGGGTCGCAGCAGAGCAGGCCGTTGCATGCCCGCTGCTCGAGGACATCAACATTTCCGACGCGCGCGGTGTGCTCGTCAACATCTCGGCCAGCAAGGCAACGTTCCAGCTGCAGGAAATGTATGACGTCATGGAAACGATCAAGGCGTTTGCGGCGGAATCCGCGACCGTGATCGTCGGGACGGTCTACGATGAGGGGCTGGAAGCGAGTCTGCGCGTCACCATCGTCGCGACCGGGCTCGGCAAACCCGTCGGCCGTCATCAGGCGAAACCGCTCGCGGTGGTCGCTCAGAAAACGGGAACGGACAACATGCCGATCGATGTGGATTACAACGCGCTGGAGCAGCCCGCCGTCATTCGGCGCCGCAATCGCGACGCGACGATCGAAGCGATGCGCCAGTCAGGGGTCGAAATGCTCGATATACCGGCGTTCTTGCGCAAGCAGGCCGACTAGCGCGGGTGTGAGGTAATGACAGACGTGCCACGATCGCCGTACTGCCGGCCGCTCCGTGAGGTGCTCCATCGAGGCTCGCGTGGTTGCGTTCTCCGGCGTAACGAACTGTAAAAGACTTTGCCGCCCCA
>DATFGD010000246.1:0-5065 GCA_035249725.1 Burkholderiales bacterium | reverse complement strand
TGCCGATCGTTACGTTCTATACAGACGCCCGTTGTGGTTTGGTACCCATCCCTCCCTTTTTGCATCCCCTGTCCCATCCCCTGTTCTGCGTTGAGCAAAACCGCCGCGCTTCGAGGCGGGCGGCGCCAATGTTCTTATTGGTTGTTAAGGATGAATAGTATCCGATCTTGCCGCGAACCAGAATGGGTTGCGCATCGATTGCCGGACGCCAGCGATGCGGCGCGCATGAAAATTTTGCCTGCGCCATACATCGGCCGGAATCAATGCCCGCGCGGCGTTGTCGTAACGAATCCTCAAAGGCTGGCGTCGCGCGCAGAGCGATGCCATCAAGTAGCCGAATTCTTACGCACAAGGAGTCAGACATGGCAACCGAAATTGAACGGGATGAGCTTGGCAGTTCGACGCAGGGTGCATATCGCACGCGTGGCGACACGGGCGCCACCGGCGAAGCGCAACGTATTGCGGACGTCGGCAAGGCGGAGGCCAAGGCCATGTGGGAGGACACCAAGGCAAGCGTGCGCTCGGCGTTGAACGAAAAGCAGAGTTCCACGGCGACCGACATAGGCGAATTGGCCGGCGCGTTACGCAATGCGGCACGCGGCATCAACCAGGACCGGCCGGTTGCCCATATAGCCGCCCATGCTGCGGACAGCCTCGACCGCCTTTCGGGAACTTTGCGCAACAAGGACTTCGATCGGCTCATGCATGAAGTGCAGAGCTTCGCCAGGAGTCAGCCTGCCGTGTTCCTGGGCATGGCGGTAGCAGCCGGATTTCTGGCCACCCGCTTCCTCAAGAGCAGCACCTCGCATACGGACATCGGCTCGGAGCCAGAGAGACGGCGGTACGACACAGGGCCGGAGCGCGCGACGTCCATTGCGGGCAGTGAACCCCCCTTCCCTTACGATCCCAGGAGAACATGATGGAGATGACTTCCCGCAATGATGGGGCGGAACGGCGCTCGCTGATCGGACTTGTTTCCGATCTGTGGCGCGAAACATCCGCGCTGTTCCGCGCCGAGGCCGAACTCGCGAAGGTGGAACTGTCGGAAAAAGTGTCGCAGATCCAGACCGCGATCGTTTCTCTTGCCGTGGGCGGCGCAATATTGCTCGCGGCAGTATTGCTGTTGCTCGATGCTGCCGTCAACGCACTGGTGCAGGTGTTGCCCCCCGAACAGGCGCCGTGGCTTGCGCCCCTTATCGTGGGCGTCGTGGTCGGGATCATCGGGTTCATCGCGCTCGCAAAGGGCCGCCGCGATCTCGAAGCCAGAAGCCTCGCCCCCACGCGAACGATGCACTCGCTGCGTCGGGACGCGGAACTTACCAAGGAGCATTTCCGATGAAATACGGCCGACAAAGGCAACCTGGGGAAATCGAAGCTGAAATCGCCCGCGTGCGCCGGGAGATGGATGCCACGCTGAGCGCAATCGAAGGGCGGCTTACCACCGACCACTTGGTGGACCAGGGGCTGGCGTATCTGCGGCAAAGCGGCGGCCGGGAGTTTGTGTCCAATCTCGGTACGTCGGTAAAGCAGAATCCGCTTTCGGTCACGCTGGTCGGCATCGGGCTCGCCTGGCTCATGATCTCAGGGAAGCGCGGCGCCGCTCCGACTGAAGCCGGGATGTACGGATACGAGAGCGGTGCGGAGACGGCGGGTATAAAGGAACGCGCCGGTGAAGCGCTCGGCTCGGTTTCTGCGACCGCTGCGTCCGCGAAGGAAAACGTATCCCGGTCGGTCCGCACGGCGAGCCAGAAGTCCGCCGAGGTCGGCGCAAACGTGCGCTACCGCGCGCGCCAGGCCGTGGAAACGACGCGTCGGCAGGCGGAACGGGCACGCCGCGGTTTCGATTACATGCTCAATGAGCAGCCGCTGGTTCTCGGGATGATCGGACTCGCCGTGGGTGCCGCGGTTGCCGCGGCGGTCCCGCGCACGCGGCAGGAAGACGAATGGATGGGCGAGGCGCGCGACCGTTTCGCGGAGAAGGTCAAGGAAACCGGCCACGAACAACTGGAGAATGCGCGCCACGTGGCAAGCGCGGCCGCAGAAGCAGCGGTCGGGGAGGGTTCGCGCCAACAGCAAACACCCAGTCCAGCCGCACCTTAATCAAATGCCCAGCACGTCGCCCGGCACGTCTCAGGAGACATCGGCCGCGGCCGGCGTGCACCGCCGGGTTCCATGTATGCAGACGGGGTAGAATAGCCCGGGCGGCAGACGCGCGTGCGGTTGCTCAGAACAACCTATGAAAGTTCTCAAATATCTACTACTCGGGCTTGCAGTGCTCGTCGTGCTGGCGGGCGCCGCGGTCGCCTACATCGCGGCAACGTTCGACCCAAACCAGTACAAGCCTCAAATCGTGCAGGCGGTGAAGGACAGAACGCAGCGCACGCTCACTCTCGCAGGCGATATCGATCTCTCATTCTTTCCGGGCATCGGCGCACGGCTCGGCAAGGCCGCGCTTTCAGAGCGCGCGAGCGGCAAGGAATTCGCGGCCGTGGAAGACCTGCGCATTGCCGTCAAGCTCTGGCCGTTACTTTCGCGCGAGGTGGTGGTCGACGCGATTGAAGTGAAAGGCCTGCGCGCGCAGCTCGTGCGCTACAAGGACGGCAAGACCAATTTTGACGATCTGGGCGGCGCCCCCGCGCCATCCGGCCCCGCGCCCAAGCCCGCAGAAACGGGGCAGGTCAGGATCGATATCGCGCGCGTGCAGCTCGAGGATGCCGCGGTCACTTACCTGGACCAGCAGTCCGGCGCGAAATACGAGCTGACGCGTCTTAACCTCAAGACAGGCCGCATCGCGAGCGGTGTGCCGAGCGATATCGAGCTTGCGTTCAACGCGCGCGGGAATGATCCGAAGCTGGCGCTCGATTCCCGATTGAAGAGCCGACTTGTGTTCCACCTCGATAAGAAGCAATTCGCGCTACAGGGACTGGATTTCACCACCCGCGGTGCCGCGGCCGGCGTGAACGATCTCACGGCCGCTGCAAAAGGGGATATCGAGGCACGTCTGGCAGCCAACGAGTTTCTCGCATCGAAGTTCACGGTGACCGCAAAAGGCAAGCGTGACGGTGAAGATTTCAACGCGAAATTGGAGATGCCGCAGCTCAATATGACGCGCGACAAGGTTATCGGCGACCGCATTACGCTCGATGTGACGCTGGCGGCAGCGAAGCGCAAGCTTGCCGCAAAAGTCGAAATTCCCGCCATCGAAGGGACGGCCAAGGCTTTCAGCGCGAAGCAGGTCGTCGCCAATCTGGATATGCAGGAAGAGGGTGCGACTGCGCGTATGAAGGTGACGAGCCCGCTTGCCGCCAGCATCGAGCGCCAGCACTTCGAGTTGCCCAAGCTCGTAGCGGCGATAAATGTCAGCAATCCGAAATTCCCCAAAAGCCCGATCGAAGCCACGGTGAACGGTGCGCTCACGGTCGATGCGGCAAAGCAGTCCGCCAATTTGACTTTTGCGACGAAGTTCGACGAGAGCACGATAAACGGCCGCGCCGGGCTGGCGAAATTCGCGCCGCCGTCGTACACCTTCGATGTCAACGTGGACCGCCTCGACGCCGACCGCTACTTTCCGGAAACGGCTGAAAAGAAGACGGCGCCCGCCGGAGCGCCCAAGGGCCAGCCGTCCGAGCAGCCGATCGATCTCGCCGCGTTGAAGAATCTGAACGCGAACGGCACGCTGCGCTTCGGCGCGCTCAAGGTCTCGGGCGTCAAGACGAGCAACGTGCGGCTCGACGTCAAGGCGGCGAACGGCAAAGTGGACGTGAATCCGATCGCGGCAAATCTCTACCAGGGTTCGCTTGCCGGGGCGCTGACGATCAACGCGGCTGCGACGCCGTCCTTTGCGGTGAAGCAGAAACTCTCTGGCGTGGATGTCGGCCCGCTCGTCAAGGATCTTGCCGACAACGACATGCTCGAGGGCAAAGGCAATGTAAGCGTCGACCTCACCGCGCAGGGCAATACGGTGTCGGCGCTCAAGAAGGCGCTCAACGGCACGGCGGCCGTGCGGCTCACCGATGGCGCGCTGAAGGGCATCAACATCGCAGGGTCCATACGCAGCGCACGCGCCAAGCTCGGGGCACTGCGCGGGGAACAGGTGCAGCAGGCGAACAAGACGGAGAAAACGGATTTTTCGGAATTGAATGCGACATTCGCCATCAAGAACGGGGTCGCGCACAACAACGATCTCTCGATGAAGTCGCCGCTGCTGCGCGTCGGGGGCGAGGGCGACATCAATATCGCGAACGATACCCTGGACTATCTCATCAAGGCCTCGATCGTCGGCACGAGCAAGGGGCAGGGCGGACGCGACCTCGCCGATCTGCAGGGTGTGACCGTGCCTGTTCGAGTCAGTGGACCGCTCGACGACCCGTCCTATAAGCTCGATTTTGCCGCGATCGCCACCGACGCAGCGAAGCAGAAGATCGAGTCAACCGTGCGCGAACAGATCGAAAAACGGCTGGACGGCGCCAAAGGCGGCAAAGAGGGGGGCAGTTTGAAGGATCAGTTGAAAGGCTTGTTCGGCCGGTGATGAGCGCGGCCCGGTGAGCGGCTTCGCTGCAAGACTCGTCGCCTGGCACGGCAAGCAGGGGCGCCACGATTTGCCGTGGCAGGCATCGCGCGACCCGTACGCGATCTGGGTCTCCGAAATCATGCTGCAGCAAACGCAGGTCGCCACCGTAGTTCCGTACTATCGACGCTTCATCGAGCGATTTCCGGACATCGAGACACTGAGCGCGGCATCGCTCGACGAGGTGCTCGTGCTTTGGAGCGGGCTTGGCTATTACGCGCGGGCGCGCAATCTGCACCGTGCGGCGCAGTCTATCGTCCGCGAGCACGGCGGCTGCTTTCCCAAGGATATGGAACAGGTATTCGGTCTGCCGGGTATCGGACGCTCGACCGCGGCGGCGATCTGTGCTTTCGCGTACGGCGACCGGCACGCGATACTGGACGGAAACGTCAAGCGCGTGCTGGCGCGTCATTTCGGCATCCGAGGTTATCCGGGGGGCAAACGGGTGGAGGCTGCATTGTGGGGCAAGGCGGAGTCGCTGCTTCCGCGGAAGCACAT
>DATFGD010000245.1:0-3454 GCA_035249725.1 Burkholderiales bacterium | reverse complement strand
GCCTTGTCGTCAAATTGAATTGGTTCGTTTTGTTGATCAGTTGTGTGGTGCGTGCGAGATCGGCGGGGGATATCTGCGCGGCGGTCATGATCATCGACAGGCTTTGGAGGTACCCATCGAGATCGGTCGCACGCTCGAGCTCCGTCCGCCGCACCGCGTTCAACGCGTAGCTGCGTCCACGCGTGGTGTCGTCTTGAGTAAACACCGTCGCCTCGAAGTAGCCGGCCTGTGCCAACCGCGCGGAATAGTGCGCCACATCGTCGGGCAGTTCTGGCACCGCGACCATGGGCAGTTCGCGCCTGATGATGTCGCGCTCCGCCGGGTTGTCGTCGACAAAGACGATGCTGTCCAAGCCGATCTCAAGCCTGCGTGCAATCGAGCGGACGTTGGTTGCCTTGTCGTCCCAGTTGGCGACGAAATCGGCCATCTCTTCGTGGCGAAGGACCATCTCCGGATGCCCTTTAAACGCCGCTTCAGCTACCGCGGGATCGTTCTTGCTGCAGACCGCGAGAATGATGCCGCGCCGTCCGAGCTGCGCGACGTAGCGCTGGAAGGCCAGGAATGCCTCGCCTTCAGCGCTGCCTTGCCCAAGTCGAATGCCGTCGATGCCGTCGTCGCCAACCACCCCTCCCCACAAGGTGTTGTCGAGGTCGAGCACCAGGCATTTGCGCGAAAGCCCGACCCCGGCGGCAATGATTCGGGCAACGACATCGCCATAGATCGGCGCGAATGCGGGTGAAACCAGTTGCTTCGCGTGATGCCAGCGCACCGGATCCACCAGTTGCGCGGTGATCCCTTCGCGCGCCACGTACCAAGCTAGATCCAGCAGCAGGACTCCATCCTGCTTGGCCGCAACGCGGATCGCGGTGTTCAGTCGCTCCGTCAGCGAATACGGCGCGGCGGGTACCAGCGCTTCATAACTGCCGAACAGGGGCGGCGTATGTGGAATCAACGTCTGCTGGACGACTTGGGCGCCAAGGCATTCCTTTGCGCGCCGCCAAAGCACTCGAAGCTGATCCAGGCGTGCATCGACGGCGTTCGCTACATCCGTTTCCGATGCATCCAGGGACAAGTCGAAAGCCAGGTCGCACGCGTCGAGAGCGAGCAGAACGAAGTGGGGCGCAAACGATGTCAGCGCAGGATCGTCGCCGAGGAGCGATTGGCGGTACAATCCATAAGGCCCGATGTGCAATTCAAGCGCCAATCCCCTGTGCAGGCCGGCCACGCGAATGGCAGGCGCAAGGTGGTCTACGGTATGTGACGCAAGTACTGCGATGCGCAGCCGCCTCAGGCCGAGCGATGTAAGCTGATCGTCGCCTACGACGTCCAGGCAACTCATCACGACGCGGTCGAGCCGCTCTGTCGCAACAAAGTCGCGACGATAGCCAGCGAGACGCGCGCCAGCAGCGAGCCGCTCGACCGGATCTTGCGCCTTTCGCGCGGCGCTGATCGCACCCGCAAGGTCCGGATGAGGGGGGAGCCACGCCAATCGGTCCATGGTGCGCCTCAGAATTGGAAATAGAGGAATTCGGTCGGTGCCTGCGAGAGCGCGCGGATCAGCGCAAAGACGCCGAAGGTCCCGACCAGAAATCCGAACACCGGCGTCGGGCGCCAGGCGGATGCAGGTAGGATCCGTTCCAACCAGCCTGCCGATGCCTTGAACCCCAGCGCCGTTCGGTAGTGCCTGAGCCACTGCTGGGTGTTGGGCAGCGTCCATACGATGAACAGCAGCAGTGGCAGCGGAAACATCCGCTTCAGGTTGAAGTAGGGCGCATCCCCGACCGGAATGCCGAACAGCTCAACGAGCAGCTTCATCCCAGGCACCTCCTTCAAGGTCGGGTGAATGATGACGCCGTGGGCGCCGACCATTCCCGACAGGAGGTTTGTCGCCGCAGAGACATCCGCGGCGCGAAAAAACACCAGCGCGATCACCACGCAGATGAACGTGAGCAGGACCGCCGCGCCCCGCGCGAGGAAGTGTTCGCTGTCTCGCCAGCCCCAATGCGCCTTCAAGGCGCGCCAGCCGTGATTGACCGTCAAGTAAAAGCCATGCAGCAATCCGAACACGACGAATTGCCATCCGGCGCCATGCCAAACACCCGAGATGAACATCGTGACGATTGTCGGAATAGCGACGAGTGTTGCAAAGGTGGCCGGAGTCATACGACCGCGGCGCGGCAGCGGCGACCCGGCGCGCATGCGCGCCCGGGTGACGCGCAGAACGAGCGGATTGTAAATGTAGGCTGTGAGAAAGCGCGTCAGCGTCATGTGCCAGCGCGACCAGAACTCGATGATATTGCGTGCCTTGAAGGGGCTGTTGAAATTCGGCGGCAAACTGATGCCAAACATCAGGCCGAGGCCGATCGCCATGTCCGAATAGCCGGAAAAATCGAAATAGATCTGCAGGGTGTAGGACAAAGCACCGCCCCAGGCATCCAGTAGCGTCAAAGGCGTCCCATCCGCGGCCGCAGCAAAGATCGGGCGCACGTTCTCGCCGAGCGGATCTGCAATGGCCACCTTCTTGAAAAGACCCAGGAGAAATAGAGTCAGGCCCACTGAAATATTGTCGAGCCGTGGGCGAAATGTCTCCGGATCGTTGAATTGCGGAAGCATCTCCCGGTGGTGGGTTATTGGCCCGGCAATAAGATGAGGAAAAAAGGTGATGAACAAACAGTAGTTTACAAAACCATGCTCGACGGCAACGCCGTCATGCGCATCGCTCAGATAGGCGATCTGTTGGAACGTGAAGAACGAGATTGCGAGCGGCAGCACGATGTTAGGTATCGTCCAGCCCAAGCCGAACGCCTGGTCCAGCGAACTCGCCAAGAAACCCGTATACTTGAAGTAGCCGAGCAGTAAAATGTTAACGGCGATGCCGAAGAACAATAACGTTCCAGCAGGTCGACGGGCCAGCCTTCGGCCGACAAGATAGTTGAAGCCCATGCTGCCCATCAGCAGCGGGACGTGCACCGGGTTCCACCATCCGTAGAAGCAGAGGGAAGCGGCGGTCAGCCAAGCGCCCGCGAGGCGATGTTGACGTGCGCCAGCAAGAACGAAAAACCCGGCAAATACGGTGGGCAGGAAAAGGACAAGGAACTCGTACGAGTTGAATAACACGAAACTCTCCGCCAAGCGCCGCTCCGGCCCGGCAGCGCCTTGCCGCGTTTTCCAAGCTTCCTCCAACTCTCAAACGGCGATTTGACAACTGTCAAAACCCGATGACAGGTTTCTGCCACCGTGGAGCCACACATGGTGGGTGTCCATGAGCCACGAGAACAAGACGGTGGGCGCGGGACCGAGAATTTTCGACTTTCGTACCCAAATAAGGCTTCTAGTCAGAACGATCCGTCTATTTGGGCTCGGAAAAGGTCTTCGGGCCTATTGGTCCTATGCCAAGCATCGGATCATTCCGTCCGAGCGAGAGACGTTGAAACGGTTCGACATTCCAGGAATA
>DATFGD010000244.1:0-2645 GCA_035249725.1 Burkholderiales bacterium | reverse complement strand
AACAAGGCGCTCGGTCCGACCTGGAAAGGGATCGATGGCACGGCGTACATGATCACGTTCGACGACGGCGCGGTCTACCACGGTGTCATATCCTGGGCTTTGCCCGAGGTCTGGCCCGGTGCGGTATACAGCCTGGAGATTGGCGCAGTGGGCACCGAAGGGGTGCTGACGATCGATGACACGCATCGCGATATCGTGCTTGCCACAAACCTCGTGCAGGGTGAGGGCTATGCGCCGGACAAACGGCGGCACGTCGATTTCCTTACGAGCTACCCGGTGGGCGATATCGCACTCGGCGAGCTGCGCGGGCCCATGCGCGAGGAAACGAATTCGTGGCTCAACCGGGTCGCGCTCGGCGTTCCGACACAGCACGCCACTGCCGCAGAGGGGCACGACCGCCTCATGCTCACCAAGGCGATCGACCTTTCAGCGCGCATGAAACGGCCGGTGAAACTGCCCATTTCGCCGGAAGACGAAAAGGCCGGCATGTGATTCCCTGAACGGCCGGCACGGCTGGCTTAGACAAACGTGCAACCACCAAGGAGGATCGACGTGAACACCCTGTTACGTGCCACGCTGCTGGCTGCCGCCGCACTCTTCACCGCTCATGCTTCGGCACAGCAGGCAGACAAATTCCCTACCCGGCCCGTCCGCATCATCGTCCCCTATGCGCCCGGCGGCGCAACCGACATCACTGCGCGGCAGTTGCAGACCAAGATCAGCGAACTTTGGGGGCAACCGGTCATCGTGGACAATCGCGCGGGCGCCTCCGGCAATATCGCGCTCGAGCTGGCCGCGCGATCAGCGCCCGACGGTTATACGCTCTTTGTGGGCAACGTCTCGACCAACGCCATTAACGAGACCACCTTCCGGTCGCTCAAGATCAAGCCTTCACGCGATCTCACAGGCGTGACCAACCTGATCCAGCTGCCTCACCTGTGGGTGGTGAACCCGTCGGTTCCCGCATCGAGCCTCAAGGAGTTGGTTGCCTACGTCAAGAAAAGCGGTGCCAAGCTCAACTACGGTTCCGCGGGGGTCGGCGCTTATCCTCATCTGGATGCGGTGAAATTCCTGAAGATTGCGGGTATCGATATGACGCACGTGCCGTACAAAGGCGGTGCGGGCCAGATGATCCCTGCGATCATCGGCAACGAAGTGCAATTCATGTTCATCAACATGGCGTCTTCCCTGCCGCACATCAAATCCGGGCGCATCAAGCCGCTCGCGATCACGACTGAAAAGCGGCGCCCGGAGTTGCCCAACGTGCCGACCACCGCCGAGTCGGGGTTCCCCGGCGTGGGCACCAACGCGTGGAACGGCTTGTTCGCGCCGGCCGGCATTCCGAAGCCCCTGCTCAAACGCATACACGCCGATGTCCTCAAGGTGATGGAGAGCCCCGAAATGAAGGCCTCTCTTGAAAAGGTGTTCATGGCCGTGGTCGTGAACAAATCACCGGAAGAGTTTCAGCGGTTCGTGCTCGAAGAAATCAAGAGCTGGGGCAAGATCGTCATCGACAACGATATCAAAGTCGAATGAATAAACGCACTAAAGGGATATCGCGCCCGCAGTACGACATCGCCATCGACAAGGATGTCGAGATCCCATTGCGCGATGGTGTGCGGCTGAGGGCGGACGTGTTCCGGCCCAAAGGCGCGGGACGCTTTCCGGCGCTCATCAACATCGGTGCTTATCAGAAAGACAAGCTATGGGTGCCGCCGGCCGACCTGGAGGAGAAACCAAATCCGCACATGAACTGGGAAACCGTGAACCCGCTGTGGTGGGTTCCGCGTGGCTACGCGGCAGTGCGGGTGGACACGCGCGGATCGGGCAAATCTCCCGGTCAGACCGATCCTTTTTCGCTGCACGAGGCGCTCGATTTCCACGATGCGATCGAGTGGTGCGCGCGTCAGTCGTGGTGCAGCGGCCGAGTGGGCACCATCGGCATATCCTATTTCGCCATGACGCAGTGGCTGGTGGCGAATCTCAAGCCGCCCTCATTGAAGGCAATGGTGCCGTGGGAAGGCGCCGCCGACATGTACCGCGATTTTGCTTATCACGGCGGCATATTCTGCTTCGGCTTCGTCTCCAATTGGTACAACAACCACATGGCGCATCACCTGCTCGGCCGTCGCGACCAGGCGAGCCCTGACGCCTTCTCGAAGCACTGGTTGTGGGACTACATGAGAAACAGTTTCGATTCGGGCGCGTATTACGGCCGCCAGGCACGCTGGGGCGAAATCGACGTGCCCTTCTACAGCGCCGGTAACTGGAGCGGGATGGGGCTGCACCTGCGTGGCAACACGGAAGCGTTCGCGCGTGCGAAGTCCAGGCATAAGAAACTGCGCATCCATGCGGGTACGCATTACCACCCGTTCTACGCGGAGGAAGCGCGTGAAGATCAATTGCGTTTTCTCGACCACTGGTTGAAAGGCGAGGATACGGGTCTCATGGCGGAGACGCCGGTCAAACTCCTCATTCGCACCGGCGGCGGGAAAGGCTATAAATGGCGGCGCGAGAACGCGTGGCCGCTCAAGCGCACGCGCTGGACCAAATACTATCTCGCCCCTGTCGGCCGGCGCTCGAGTACGAGCGATGAAGTCGCCGGGACGCTGACCCCTACCGCGCCGCGAACAGGCAAGCCCCTC
>DATFGD010000243.1:0-4620 GCA_035249725.1 Burkholderiales bacterium | reverse complement strand
ATGACCGGGAAACTGCGCGAAGGCGTCACCGCAACCGACCTCGTACTCACCGTCACCGAAATGCTGCGCAAGGCGCGGGTGGTGGCGAAGTTCGTCGAATATTTCGGCGAAGGCGCATCTTCGCTCGGAGCAACTGACCGCGCCGTGGTGGCCAACATGTCACCCGATTACGGCGCCACCATCGGGTACTTCGGCATCGACGAGAAAACGATAGAGTACTTCAGGATGACCGGCCGCGATCCCGCTCTGGTGGATGCGATCGAAGGCTACTACCGCGCGCAAGGGATGTTCGGCATTCCGCGCAAAGGTGAGATCGACTATACGCACGTGCTCGAGCTCGATTTGGCCTCCGTCGTGCCGAGCGTTTCGGGCCCCAAGCGTCCGCAGGACCGCATCGATCTGCCGAAGATCAAATCGCGCTTTACAGAGCTTTTGTCCGCGCCGCTCGCGCAGGGCGGCTACGGCAAGAAGGCCGATGAGTTCACCAAACGCTTTGCCGCCGCGCACGCAGCGCACGACGTGGGTCACGGCGACGTGCTGATCGCCGCGATCACCTCGTGCACCAATACCTCGAATCCCAACGCGCTGCTGGCGGCCGGCCTGCTTGCGCGCAAAGCGGTGGAAAAAGGTCTGCGTCCGAATGCGCGGGTCAAGACTTCGCTTGCGCCGGGATCGAAGGTCGTCACGGCTTATCTGCGCGACGCGGGCTTCCTCCCTTATCTGGAACAGCTCGGTTTTCACGTCGTCGCCTATGGCTGCACCACCTGCATGGGCAATGCCGGGCCGCTCGATGCAGCGCTCGAGGAAGCGGTCGTAAAAAACGACGTCGTCGGCTGCGCGGTTCTCTCCGGCAATCGTAACTTCGAAGCCCGCGTGCACCAGAGCCTGAAAGCGAATTTCCTCATGAGCCCGCCGCTGGTGGTGGCGTTCGCGCTCGCCGGGACGGTGCGCATCGACATGACAGCGGAGCCTGTCGGAACAGGAACGGACGGGAAGCCCGTCTTCCTGCGCGATATCTGGCCGAGCGACGCCGAAATCACCGGTGTGCTGCGTTTTGCAACCAACGCGCAGAACTACCGGCGCGAGTATGGCGACCTCTCGGGCGCGAAACAGTTGTGGGAGGCGATTCCGGAAAGCAAGGGTGCCGTTTTCCAGTGGCAGCCCAAATCAACCTACATCCTCGAACCGCCCTTCTTCGAGGGGTTTGGCATGCAACCCGGCAAGTTGACGGACATCCGCGGCGCACGCGCGCTCGGCATCTACGGCGACTCGCTCACCACCGACCATATCAGCCCCGTCGCGCCGATCCGGCCCAACACGCCGGCCGGCCAGTGGCTAACCGAGCACCATGCGCGGGAGATGAATACGTTTGGCGCGCGCCGCTGTAATCACGAGGTGATGATGCGCGGGACGTTTGCCAACGTGCGGATCAAGAACCTGATGGCGCCCGGCACCGAAGGCGGCGTGACCGTCCATCAGCCGAGCGGCGAAAAGCTTCCGGTCCACGAGGCCGCCGCACGCTACCGCAAAGAAGGCGTGCCGCTTGTCGTCTTTGCCGGCGAAGAATACGGAACCGGTTCATCGCGCGACTGGGCGGCGAAGGGCCCGCAGATGCTCGGAATCCGGGCGGTCGTGGCGCGCGGCTACGAGCGCATCCACCGCAGCAACCTGATCGGGATGGGGATACTCCCGTGCCAGTTCAAAGGCAATGACAGCGTGGGGGCGTTGAAGATCGACGGCAGCGAGACTTACGATCTCACCGGAATTGCTGGCGATCTGCAGCCGATGCAGGACGTGACGCTCGTCATTCAGCGTAAGGACGGCAGCACGCAGCGCGTCACGCTGACGCTGCGCGTCGATACGGCGATCGAGGCGGAGTATTTAAAACACGGTGGGATACTGCACTACGTGTTGCGCGAGATCGTCGCGCAGGCGGCGTAGACACCACCCCGTCACCTTCGGTGCCACCCCTCCTAATGTAGGAGGGGAAATTGGGTTTTGTGTAGCGGCATCGACATTCCCCTCCTCCGATGAGGCGGGGTGCCTCCCGAGTGAGATTCCCCTCCTCCGATGAGGAGAGAGGTGCCTTGCGAGCGAGGCGGGGTGGTGAAGGGCCCCGCTGTGCGGGCGAGGTAGATCAGGCCTTGCTACTTGCCTGCTTGCGTGCGCGCTCTTTCCACCAGATAAAGCCCAGGAAACCGAACACCATACCGAAGAATACGACAGCGAAAATAATCATGCCCCATGCGCTCACATCTGCAGGCGGTGGCGGCGGCGCATCAACTTCGGCAGCACGCGCGAGCAGCGGCATGAGGGCAACAAAAATTACGGACCACAACTTGGCCATGCAAATCACTCCCTATTGAAAAAACGACGCGGCAGGATGACAGCCGAAGCTTTCTACAGCCTTTCGGCGCGGTTGATCGCGGGCATCACCTTCCCGGCCATGAGTTCCATCGAGCGGCGCGCGAGTTCGGGATCTGCCCAATCGTGGCCGCAGTATAACAGTGTCCCGAAGTCACCGACGGTTTCCCTGAACGCGAGCAACTGATCGGTCACGCTCGCGACGCTGCCGCAGACGACCAGCCGGTCGAGCACGTACTCCAGCGTGACGGCCTCATCCGACATATCGGGATCGTGCTTGAAGATGTCCACGCTGCCGTGCGCGCGCCGCTTGGTCAGCAAATTCCAATAATAGAACCCGTACGGTCCATCCACGCTCTTTGCATAACGCTTCGCGGTCGCGTCGTCGTCCGCGACGAAAATGCTCTTGCACACGCGCCAGTCGCTGCGCCGTGCGACGTGCCCGCCGGCGGCGCAGCCGCGCTCGTACATCGGCCAGTGCGTCGCCACCCATTTGGGCTGCAGAAAGTTCGCTGAAACCGGCTTCCACCCGCGCTGGGCGGCGGCCATCAATCCCTTGGAGTGCGGCACCACTACGGTGACGACGATGGGCGGATGCGGCTTCTGGTAGGGTTTCACCATGACGCCCTGCCCGGCCTCGCGTATCAGTGTCTTCTCCGTGCTGATGTCCCAGAACTGCCCCTTGAGACTGTACGGCGCGTCGCCGGCCCACAGCGCGAGGATATGGTTGATCGCCTCGACGAACATCGCATTGCGGTCGCGGTCGAGATTGCCCAGCGCTTCCCAGTCCGAGCGCAAGCCGCCCGGCCCGATGCCGAAGAGAAAACGGCCCTCGAGCATGTGGTCCACCATCGCGACGTGCGCCGCGACCTGCGCCGGATGGTTGTTCGGCAGATTCACCGTGCCGCTTCCGAGCCGGATCTGCTTCGTATCGTGCGCGACGCTCGCGATGAAGGTCAGGCACGAGGGAATCGACTCGCAGACATCGGTCACGTGCTCGCCGATGAACGCGTCGGAATAGCCGAGCCGGTCCGCGAGCAATACCGCCTCGCGATCCTCTTTGAGCGTCTGCGTGTAATTGCGCCCCGGCGGGTGGATGGGCATGGTGAAAAAACCGAGTTTCATATCGCTCCCTCGATGCCATCGTATCATGCGGTCGGTGCCCGAGGTCCGCGTAACGCTTATGCAGCGACGCGTTGCTTGGAACGCTTCGATTACAATGCGACCCGCACATTGCCCATACCGTCCAATAGACGGAATACGAGCCAATAAGATTAAGAAGGACGCGCCGTGCACGACACCGACCTCGCCCTGCTTTCCGGTTTGATCTTCCTCGTCGCCCTACTCTATTCGTCGGTGGGTCATGGCGGCGCTTCGGGCTACATCGCCGCAATGGCGCTCTTCGGCATTGCGCCGGCGGTCATGCGGCCCACCGCGCTCGTGCTCAACGTGCTCGTGGCCTCGATGGGCACTTACCGTTTGCATCGTGCCGGACTCGTCAATTGGCAGGCGCTCTTTCGTCTTGCTGCCGCATCCATCCCGCTCGCCTTCATCGGCGGCATGATCCAGTTGCCCGGAGACTGGTACCGCACACTGGTCGGGCTCGTCCTCGCGGCCGCCGCAATCCGGCTCTTCATCGACCCGCGCGAAGCGCGGCCGCTACAACCCGCGGTCACGCCGCCCCTCCTCCCGGCCCTGGTTACGGGCGGCGGCATCGGTCTGCTCTCCGGCCTGACCGGCGTGGGCGGTGGCATCTTTCTCAGCCCTTTTCTGGTGCTCTTCGGCTGGGCCGGCGCGCGGCAGACCTCCGGAATTACAGCGCCCTTCATCCTCGTCAACTCGCTCGCAGGTCTCGCCGGGAATATCGTCGCGGTCCGTTCGCTGCCGCCGGAATTGGTTTATTTTTCCGCAGCCGCGCTGCTGGGCGCGCTGATCGGCACGCAGCTTGCGATCCGTTTGCTGTCACCCCAAGTGCTGCTGCGCATACTTGCGGCTGTGCTGATCATTGCAGCGGTGAAATTCGTGTTCCTGTAAAACAGAATTAAGCAACAAGCGCATTTTCACCACCCCGTCAACCGAATTGCACCGCTCGCACTGCGAGGCGGGGGGGTGAGCGCTGTCTGCGAAGCAGACGAGTGGCCTTGATGAATTGGGAATACTCACGGCTCGCCGGCTGTATGCTACTTAATCGCAGAGCGGGTTTACTTCCGCAACAAATGACAAGACGAGTGAAATTCTTCGCTGGGTGGTTCGGCT
>DATFGD010000242.1:0-3777 GCA_035249725.1 Burkholderiales bacterium | reverse complement strand
CGATCTTATTCTGCTGCGCGGCCTCGAGCGTCGCCGTGCCTTCCTTCCAGTAAGCGCAGGTATACATCATGAGCGGATTGTCGAGCCATAGCCGGTAGAACTCGGTACCGAGCGCGTAGTGGAAACGCGCGTTGCGTTTCGCCTGTTCCCAGCTGGCATTGGAATACCGGAATTCGTGCCAGCGATTGCTGATGCCGACGAGGGGACTTGGCGTGTCGAGCTGCGCGGCCATCCCGACCGCGAGCGCACTTTGCAGGCTGCCCTCGATATCGATTTCACCTTCGATGTAGGAGTCGATCAGGCCTATATGTCCGAAGACCGCGGTGCGCCATTCGGCGCGACCGGTGCGGAAAGTCAACGTGAATTCGGGCGAGCCGTCGCGATTGCGATATTCGCTGCCTGCGGCGAACCGGATCGCGAAGGGGACTTCGGCCGCGTCGCCCGCGCGCCGCAGCGTCTTCTCCAGCAAGCTTCGCATGCCGTTGTACTCCTACGGATGTGCAGACGCGGGATTGGACAACCCCGCCCCGAACTGGTTGCCCTGCGCGGACGGACCGGCCCCCAGCCGGCGGACCCCGGAGCGCATTCTACCGATGTCATGCTATCGGAATCTGCCGTGGCGGGCGACCGCGCGAATCGCAGTGAGCGCGCTGCAGCCCGACCATGCGCGTCGCGCGTACATGACAGCGCACCGCTTTCCGAGCGACGATAAACAGCGGCTAGGTTCGACAATACCACGGCTATGCCGGTAAAATGTCACTCAGTCATCGGGGAGTAGCCGCCCTTCATCAAAGAAGGGGAGCGCGTCAACATGCTTGGCTTCATGCCATGGCGCGTTCAGCCCATCGGGATTTTGGCGAGACCTTTGACATCGTTCCCGGTACCGGGTCGGGCGGGCGACGATGTCATCGGTTGAACGCAAGCCCGACCCCGATGGACTGCCGTGGAAGCGTTCCTGGTTTCAGCTCTTGTTGTCGCCGTAGGAGAGATCGGTGACAAGACTCAATTGCTCGCGCTTCTGCTGTCTGCACGTTTCAGGCGGCCTGCGCCGATCATCCTTGGCATCCTCGTGGCGACGCTCGCAAATCACGCGCTTGCCGGGGCAGTGGGCGAATGGGTGCGCGACTCCCTTGACCCGGTAGCGCTGCGCTGGCTGGTCGGTGCATCCTTCATCGCACTCGCGGCGTGGGCCCTGAAGGCAGACAAGTGCGAAGGGTTGCGCGACCCCGTAGACCGCTATGGCGTCTTCCTCGTCACCGTAGCGGCATTCTTTGTTGCGGAGATGGGAGACAAAACTCAGATCGCAACGATCGCGCTTGCCGCGGAATTCCACGCGTTTATCCCCGTCGTGGCGGGCACCACGCTCGGGATGCTGGTGGCGAATGTACCCGTTGTGTCTGCTGCCGACAAAGTGGTGTCCCGCATTCCTTTGAAACGGGTGCGTAGCATCGCTGCGGCACTTTTCGTTGCGCTCGGGATAGTGGTGCTCGTCGCGTGAGGCAGAACCCGGCGGCGTGCGCAAATGACCTTCCTTGTTGCGCCCATAGCACACAAAACTGTCGCCGACGGACGACGAACACACGCAATTGCGGATAATGGCTTGCATGGCGTGCGATCGACTGGGATAGTGAAGCCGTCAAGCTGTTCCATTTGCCTGGACGCTTAATCGCGTTGCCCGGCAGGCGTGGTAACCCATTCCCGATAGTCGTTTCGTAAACACCAAGTCTTTTTTTGAAGAGGATGATTCATCATGGCTTCGAAAACCAATAGCATTGTTTTTGCAATCGCGCTCTCCGGCCTTGCCGTCACGGCGACGTCTGCGCTCGCGCAGGACGTGGGCTTCTATGCGGGCGGCGCAGTGGGCCAGGCGAAAGCAAAGGATTCGTGCAGCGGCATCACCGGCGCCGGCTTCGTCGGTGGCTGCGATGACAAAGATACCGCGTGGAAGATTTTCGGCGGCTATCAGTTCAGCCGGCATCTTGGCGTCGAAGCCGGCTACGTGGATCTGGGCGAGTTCACGGCAAGCGGCACGATTCTCGGTGCACCGGCTACCGCTTCAGCCGAGGCGAAAGGGCTGGAGGTCGTCGCCGTCGGGACGATACCGTTTACCCAGCAGCTGGCCGCATACGGCAAAGCGGGCGCTTTCCGCTGGGACGTGGATACGAGAGCGGCGGTGGGCGCAGCCGCGGCGGGCGGCGGCGATGATGGCGTCGACTTCACATATGGCGTGGGGCTCAAGTACGACTTCACCCGCAACCTTGCAGCGCGCCTGGAATTCCAGCGCTACAACAACGTGGGTGAAACCAACACCACGGGACAATCGGACGTCAATCTCTGGACGCTCGGCGTCATGTTCAAGTTCTGAGCGTAGTGTGTTCTGCGAAAAGCCGGGCCGCCGCCCGGCTTTTTTTGGTACGCGGTACACGCCGCGCGACAAGCGTCTGCCTGGAGCGATTGAAAGTACGGCTATTGATCGCTAGACTTCACATGAACGTTCAGCGCATTGCCCGACACTTCGTCGGAGCCGACAGCAATTCCGGCGGCGCTACGTCTAAACGCGATGTACACCCGGTAACACGTAGAGGAATTTCAGATGTCCACCCGCACCACCAGAAATACCCCGGAGAGAGGAAAAAAAGTACGGTCGGCGCCGCAAGGCGCGACCCGCGCCCCAAAAACGGCGACCCGCAACGTCCCGTCCGAAGAGGAGCGCCGGCGCATGATCGCAGAGGCGGCCTACTACCGTGCCCAGCAACGCGGATTCAGCGCCGGGGGCGAGGTCGACGATTGGCTCGCGGCGGAACGCGAGGTTGCGCAGCAATTCCAGGCGCACTGACCCTCACTCCATCGCGGCCGCTGCAAGGGGCGGACACGGTCAGCACTTGACCTGCTGCTTGCAGAAATTCTGCAGTGTCGTGACCGTCGTCACGCCCGCGACGCGCCGGCGTGCGCGGTCCGCGCCGTAGTCGAGCGCAAGCTTGAACTCGAACTTGTCGAAAAACGCGTTGAACATTTCGCCGCCCAGCGTGCCGACGGCATAGAGTGCATCGTTTGCCGCGTCGTGTTCAAGCAGGATCGCGGAGAGCGGCTGGGGCGCGGGGCCGCCCAGCACTCTTGCACCCGCCGCCGGATCGTATTCGCTGTGCTCGGAGCAGCAGTGGATGGTGTTGGGGCGGGAGATTTTCGAGGCGGTCGAGCGGTCGCGATAGCTGATGAAGCTGATCTGGCGCGTGGGATAGGTCATGCGGTGCGCGCAGATCGCGGAATAACCGACGATCGAGTGATCCGAGCCCACGCCGCCGGGCCAAAGGTAACTCGCGCCTTTCTCGGTTTTCAATTCGACGTTCTGGACGGTCGGCCGGCCCAGATTCAGCAGAAAGCACGGCGTGCCTTCGAACGGATAATGGAAGAGGTAGTTTTCCCCGGCCGTGAGGCTCGCCGCCTTGAGCGGGCGTTTGCGCTCGTCGACCAACTGCGCCCGATCGTAAAAGCGCGGCTTCATATCCGCGGCGGAAACGGCGGGCTGCGCACCCACGGCGGCAGTTGCGGCACAGACCTTGATGAATTCACGTCGTTGCATGGCTTCAGCGTCTTCGGAAAAAACGGTTGTCGAGCTCGATTCGCGGCATTTTCATGCGATCTCTTCGCTCGGGCGCAGTATGCCGAGTTCCGACGCGAAGGCCGCTTCCATTTCACGGCGGACGCGCGCTGCCTCGCCGTCGATCGCTGCAACGTCATTCCAGGTAACGATCTGCCCTTTGGCGACGCTGCGCAGGA
>DATFGD010000241.1:0-8080 GCA_035249725.1 Burkholderiales bacterium | reverse complement strand
ATCTCCAGGCGGGGGCGGCGCGCGTGGAACAGGCGGTAGCGGCGCTGAAGATTGCGGGCGCATCGCTTTCACCGGCGGTCGACGTCCTGGGCCGGGCCGCGCACAAGGCGAGCGGCGGCGGCGGCACCGATGTGACCGGCGTCATCGTCAGTGCTTCATGGGAACTCGACGTGTGGGGACGCATACGCTACGGCCAGCAGGCGGCCCGGGAGCAGGTGCACTCTTCGGCGGCCGATTACGCGTACGCCCGGCAGTCCATTGCCGCACTGGTTGCGAAGAGCTGGTTTGTGGCGGCCGAGACCGGCGTGCAGCAGCGGATCGCCCGTGAGTCCGTCGCCGCTTCCGAAAAAGTTTCCGAGCTGGCCCGCGAACGGGTTCGGGTAGGGACGGGAAATGACCGGGATGTCTCGCTCGCCGATGCCAGTCTCCAGACTTATCGCGACGCGTTGCGGCAGATCGATCTTGCGCGAGTGCAGGCGCTGCGCGCGCTGGAAGTGCTCGCCGGGCGCTATCCTGCTGCGGTGCTCGAAGCGGCCGATACCCTCTCATCTCTGCCACCACCCATCGACGCGGGAGTGCCCGCGCGGCTGCTCGAACGACGTCCGGATGTCATCGCCGCGGAGCGGCGCGTTGCCGCGGCCTTCAACCGCGTGGAGGAGGCCCGGGCGGCGCGCTTCCCCAGCTTGAGCCTTACTGCCGCCATAAACTGGATCAACAGCAGTCGCTTCGTCCTGCAGGATTCGCGCAATCCCGGAAGTTCCATCGGCGGGATACTGGCGTGGCCATTTCTGACCGGGGGTGCCATCGAAGGTCAGATAGAAGGGCGCACCGCCGAGCAAAAACGTGCGGTCGCGGACTATGCGGCGGTGGGTTTGAAAGCCTTCAGCGAAGTCGAGTCCGCCCTGGCGACCGGATCAACTCTCGTCGAACGCGAAAAACTGTTGCGCCAGGCCGTCGCTGAAAATGAACGGACGGTCGCGCTCTCCGAAGTGCAGTTTCGCGTGGGCCGCATCGACATGCGAGCAATTCTCACCGACCAGCTCCAGCTCTATGCTTCGCGCGTGCAGCTGCTCAGAGTGCAATCGGAAGCGTTGGCGCAGCGGGTGAATCTGCATCTGGCCCTGGGTGGTGGGATCTCGGCACTCAGAGTATCGACGCGATACGCACCAGCGTCTGCACCGGCTTCGGGAACTGCTGAACCTACGCCGGTCTCGGCGCGCTGAACGCACTCGCGCGCGCCGGTCAGTGCAGCATCCGGGCCGCGTCGGCGTAGAGCACTCGCGAGGGCAGAAGCGACTCTCGTGCGAATCGTGTCAGTGCAAAGGTGCGATACTCCGGCGGTCCATCCGGAATGGGAATGCGCGCGATCTGCAGATCCAGTGCCTCGCCCTGCAGCGGGCTCTCTTCACTGACCACCACATTCATCCGGTTTAGGCGCACGCGCCGGGAGGAGACGAAAAGGCGCTCGCCTGCATGGGAGAGGACCTCCAGCAGCTTTTCGAGCTGATAGTCGAGCGCCTCGGGTCCCGCCGCGAGGGATCTCAGGTTTTCCTCATTGACCGCAAGCTCCCGCCGCAAACGGGCCAACGCGCCTTCCTGCGCTGCGGCGCCCGAAAGAGAGGCGAGACCAGCGCCTTGGCTCTCCAGCAAACGCCGGCGCGAGCGCAGCAGCGCGTTTTCCTCTTCCAGGACTTCACGCTGCGAAAGATCCTGCGAAGCGAGCGCGAGACCCGTCAGGGCAAGCTGGTCGATGACACGCCGCTCGATATCCTGACGCAGTTCGGCTTCGGATCGCCCGCAAATTCTCACCCGATGGTCGGCGAAGCTCAAGGTCGTCTGCGGCACATCACGCCGCATGATGCCGTTCTCTATCTCGGTTCCAAGTACGTGGCGCTCTACCAGCGCCATGCTCAAAACGGCGTAGGCTCTATCGGCATGCGGGTTGATATCAAACCAAGCCCGCAGTTCCGGCGATCTGCTGAACGATCGCATAAGTTCGTCCGCGGAGGCGAAAAAAGCCCGCATGCAATCGTCTGACCGCCATGCTTCGTTACTTGCGTCGCGCGCGGGCGGTATGCCTGCAATCAGCGAACGAGCGTACTGCTTTGCCAGCTGCACCGCGGGCAGCAGTCGCGCGCGATAACGCCGTGCAAAGCGCAACCGCGGATTCGTCAGTTGAATGATGCGCTCCAGGTCTTCGGATGCCCGCTCGTCTTCCTGCGGGACTGTGCGGTGGCCACCGCGAATCCAGTCGAGTATTCTCATGATTGCGAGCCGCCTTACTTATCCCAGCGCGGTCCGGAAATAACCGACACATTGAGCCTGCGCTCCTTCCAGTACAGGTTGTGCACACGAGGCTGCAGCTGCTGCAATTTCAAGGGGTCGGTACCTTCGAACATCACCATGGCTGCGGGACGCGATCCGTCGCCGGGTATATGCTGAATTCCATCGAACTCGGGAAAGCCGTACTTCACGAGCAACGCCTTGACCTCGTCGTCCGAAGTGCCCGGCGCGATGTTTCCTATCCATAATTGAGCCATTGTTGCTCTCCCGGATGCTTAGGCCATGACGTTGACGCCGCCATCGACGCACAGCGTCTCGCCCGTCAACCGCCGTGCGAGCGGCGTGGCCAGAAACGCACAGGTGTAGCCGACGTCCATGATATCGATGAGTTCGCCGAGCGGTGCGCGCTGCGCGGCTTCATTGAGCATCACATCGAAGTCCTTGAGGCCTGAAGCGGCGCGCGTCTTGAGCGGCCCCGGCGAGATCGCATGCACCCTTATGCCTTTCGGGCCCAGTTCGAAGGCAAGGTAGCGGCAACACGCCTCGAGCGCCGCCTTCACTGGCCCCATCACGTTGTAGTTGGGCACGACCTTGTTCGCGCCGTAATAGGTCATGGCAAAGAGCGAGCCGCCCTGCGTCATGAGCGGCATGGCGAGCCGTGCCATGCGCACAAACGAATGACACGATATATCCATGGCCTGACCAAATCCGGACGCGGAACAGTCGAGGAGCCCACCCTGCAGGTCTTCCTTGGGCGCCCACGCAAGAGAGTGAACCAGGATGTCCAAACGATTCCACTCCGAACGAACGCGGTCGAACACGGCCTCCATTTCGCCTGGATGCGTGACGTCGAGCGGCATCAGGATCCCGGCACCCAACTCGCGCGCCAGGGGCTCCACGTAGGATTTGGTTTTCTCGTTGATGTACGTGATCGCCAGATCGGCGCCAAGTGTGTTGAACGCCTTCGCACAGCCATACGCGATCGAGTTCTGGTTGGCGATACCGACAACCAGTGCTTTGCTTCCCTTCAAAATGGGACGAGGCAGTTCCATGGTTTATCTCTGTGAGTTGATTACACGGGAGAATTGGGATGGCCCCCGTAAGTGCGCGCGTGCCAGAGTTCAGTGTTGTCGGAGCGGGCTGGCGCGGCAATTGGACCTTGGTCCATATCGGTACTTCGGATCCCGGAAGCCTTCGTACAGCAGCTCGAGAAGTTGCGTGCTACACGGTCATTTCGAGAACCCTCGCCGGCACGATCAACTCAGCCTCCGTGGCGGCAAGTACATCCTCCACTGAGACCCCCGGCGCGGTCTCCAGCAGCGTTGCGCGTCCCTGCGGAAACTCGATCACGGCAAGCTCCGTGACCAGGAGATCGATCTGGCGCACTGAAGTGAGCGGCAGCGTGCAACGCTTGACGACTTTGGACTTGCCTTTTGCGGCGTGCTGCATTCCGATCACCACCTTCTTGGCGCCCACGACGAGATCCATCGCGCCACCCATGCCGGGCACCATCTTGCCGGGGATCATCCAGTTCGCGAGCAGGCCTCGCTGGTCGACCTGAAGCGCGCCGAGCACCGTCATGTCGAGGTGCCCGCCCCGGATCAGGCCGAACGACATGGCGCTGTCGAACGCGCATGCGCCCGGCAGCGCGGTGACGGGCCGTCCGCCCGCGTCAGTCAGCCGCGCCTGCACCACGCCGTGTTCCGCCACAGGGCCGGTACCGATCAGCCCGTTCTCCGACTGGAAGTAAACGTGCACGCCAGGGGGCACGAAGTTTGCGACTTGGGTCGGTATGCCGATGCCCAGATTTACCAGCATGCCGGGCCGCAATTCGCGCGCTATGCGTTTTGCAATGACCGTTTGCGGATCCATGTTCCTTCTCCACCCTTACGATGGGACGACCAGGTAATCAACCACGGCGGCTGGCGTAATAATGTGGTCCGGCGCTATTACGCCGACGGGCACGATGTGCTCCGCTTCCACGATCACGCGGTCTGCGGCCATTGCCATTACGGGGTTGAAGTTGCGCGCAGTGAGCACGTAAGCGAGGTTGCCCTGGTAATCGGCGAGGAAGGCCTGCACCAGGGCAAAATCTGCACGCAGCGCTATCTCGAGCAAGTACTCCCGGCCGTGCACTTCGAGTTTCCGCTTGCCCTCTTCCACCACCGTTCCGACACCCGTTGGAGTCAGTACACCGCCCAACCCGAACCCGCTGGAGCGAATCCGTTCGATCAGCGTTCCCTGCGGTATCAGTTCGACATCGATCGTGCCCTCTATCATCTTGCGCTGCGTTTCCGGATTGAGTCCGATGTGGCTGGCGATCGTCTTGCGCACCAGCCCGGCGCTGACGAGCTTACCGACACCGACACCCGGCACGGCATTGTCGTTCGCAATGATGGTCAGATCGTGCTTGCGCTGGCGCACGAGCTCATCCACCAACCGCTCGGGCGTACCGACACCCATGAAGCCGCCAACCATGAGGCTCGCTCCGTCCGGGATCATGCCAACCGCATTTTCAATCGTTATCGGCTGCATATCAGCCCCACGTGTCAGGCGGCGACCATACTATGGACCAGGGCCTGTGTATGGCGGGCGATCATCAGTTCCTCGTTCGTACACACGACCCATGCAGAAACGCGACTGTCAGCGCTGCTGATGCGCGGCCCGCCGGCTTCGTTCGCCGCTCGATCGAACACCAGGCCGGTCCACGCCGCGCCCTGGCACACTCGCTCGCGTATGGACAGCGCCCGTTCACCGATGCCGCCGGCAAAAACGAGCGCATCGAGGCCGCCGAGCGCTGCCACCAGCGAGCCAAGCTCGCGTCGGATCCGGTATACGAAAAGATCCACGGCGAACTTTGCGCGAGGCTCGTTGCTTGCCAGTAACGTTCGCATGTCGCTTGAAATGCCCGATACGCCGAGCAGTCCGGACCGCTGATAGATCGTCTTCTCCACGGCGCGTGTACTCATATGCAATTCGTCCATGAGATACAGCACGACACCTGGATCGAGGGCACCGCACCGCGTGCCCATGGGAAGACCATCCACGGCAGTGAAGCCCATCGTGCTCGCCACGCTCCTGCCGCCGGACATCGCGCACATGCTGGCGCCGTTTCCGAGATGCGCCACCACTACGCGCCCTGCCGCCGCTTTGGCATCGAGCGCCGGCAACGCACCCGCGATGTATTCATAGGAGAGCCCATGAAAACCGTATCGCCGCACGCCGCGCTCCGTAATGTCGTGCGGCAATGCATACGCCTGGGCGAGCTCGGTCTGCGCGCGGTGAAACGCGGTGTCGAAGCATGCCACTTGGGGCAGATTCGGCAGCTTCTTCGCCACCGAACGTATCGGGGCCAGATTGTGCGGCTGATGCAGCGGCGCGAGCGGCACGAGCTTCTCCAGCCCGTCCAGCACGCCAGGGACGATGAGCACGGGCTCGGAGAAGTTGATGCCGCCATGCACGACTCGATGGCCTACTGCCATGACGCGATAGTTCTGTCGGTTCGCCCGCAGAAAATCCACGATGTAGGCGACCGCACCCTCGTGTCCCATCTGGGTTCCCTCATCCCATTTGTTATTGGCGACCTTCTCGCCAGCACCGTTTTCGGCACTGAAATGCGGCGAGGTATACAAGCCCTCCACCTGCCCCTTGACGACCTGTTGCAGGTCGTTCTGGATCGAGGAGAAGACCGAGAATTTGATGCTGGACGAGCCAGCGTTCAGAACGAGTATGGCGTCAGTCATGGCTGTCAGGCTGCCTTTTTCATCATGCGGTCGCGGCGCCATTTCGCGATAAGAGCGGCAACGGCGCACGAGGCGAGGCGAGTCATGACGCCATCCGCGCGGCTGGTGACTATGATGGGAACACGGGCACCCAGCACAATACCGGCCCCGTCGGCCTGGGCCAGGATACTCAGGCTTTTCGCGAGCATGTTGCCTGCCTCAAGGTCCGGCGCAATCAGCACGTTCGCGCGCCCGGCGACGGGCGAATCTATTTTCTTGATGCTCGCCGCTTCCGGACTGATGGCGTTGTCGAGCGCAAGCGGCCCGTCTACAAGACCCCCGGTGATCTGGCCGCGGTCCGCCATCTTGCAGAGTGCCGCCGCCTCCATCGTGGACGCGAGTTTGGGGTTTACGGTTTCCATCGCGGAGAGGATGGCGACGCGGACATCGTCCTGTCTCAACGCGTGCGCAAGATCGATCGCGTTCTGAATGATGTGGACCTTGTCCTCTATTGTCGGCGCAATATTGACCGCGCCATCGGTCACGATCAGCGTTTGCGCATGGTTCGGAACATCCATGACGAAGCAATGGCTGATCCGCCGCCGCGTGCGCAACCCCGTTTCCCGTTTGACGACTGCGCCCAGTAGTTCGTCGGTGTGCAGGCTGCCCTTCATCAATGCTTCAGCCTTACCTTCGCGCACGAGCGCGACTGCGGCTTCTGCCGAAGGCTCGATGCCAGCCACATCGACGATGGATGCGCCGGCGAGATCAATGTTGTGCGCGGACGCTTCACCTCTTATCCGCTCTTCCGGTCCGACCAGGATCGGCGCGATCAGACCAAGGCGCGCGGCATCCATTGCCCCCTGCAGTGAGTTCTGGTCGCACGGATAGGCAACCGCCGTCGACACCGGCGGTAGAGTCTTGCAATATGCGATCAGGCGCTCGTACTTCTCATGCTTGCGGGTCATGGCATCATCCTTCAATGAGTAACACTGCGTTCTGCTCCAGCAGCCGCTTTACCTCGTGCACGGTGCCGCCGGGTAGCGGGTTTTCGGGTTGCACCGTTCAACACATTGCGCACCCGCTCGACCATATCGAGCTGCTCCGCGGTCGGCTTGGTCTGCTGGACACGGTTATCGGCCATCACGCGCTCAATGAGCTTCATCAGCCGCTGCCGCTCATTGTCGTCCAGGATTTCCGGCAAGGATTCGATGGCTTCCTCCGGCGCGTAACGCACGATGATTTCCTGTTCACCCCGTATGCGCCGCCACTGGTCGAGCGGCAGATCCGGAATGAGCGCGCCGTATTCCTTCGCGAGCTCCTGTCGCATCGTCAGGCGCGAGAGCGGCAATGGCTCACCCTTGCGCGACAGCAGATAAGCAACGCGGGCAAACGCCTCGACATAGCCGCCTTGCGCAACACGCGCGAGCGCTTGCTTGACGAACGGTGGCTCGAGCGCTTCCTCGACGCGCCCGGCCTCGGCGGTGCGTTGCTCGGCGAGATAGGCGTGATACAAATTCGCATACGTCTGGAAGAAGGCGGCCTCGGTCACGGCATCGCGCGCGGCCCGGTAATAGTCGAGTGCGGCGCTCGCGACTTCCGCGTTGAATTTCTCTATCGAGCGCAGCGGATCGGTCGGCGGCACGGTATGGCGCTGGTTCTTGACGGTTTGCGCTGCCGGGCCCAGCCAGGCAACCCATGGATTCATGTCGGAAATGGCCCAGCGCTGGAAGCGCAGCGGGTGGAACTGGCGTGCGAGCTGCGCCGTCAGCTCATTGGATGCGGCCTTGACGATCGGCCGCGCAAAAAGCTCGTATGCGCGCTGGTTAAACTCGGAAAGCGTGGCGACGGCTTCGAAAGGGCGCTCGTCTGCCCGCTTGAATCGGTTCAGGCGCGCCATGATCTCTTCGAGACGATGTTCGTGAAATTCCACTTCGTACTCGGGCTTGCCGCCAGCGGTCGTTCGTTCGGTGATCTCCATGCCGTACAGGCCCGGCGGCAGTATTTCCACAGACTGCATCACCGAGACAATTTGAGCGTGTTCCTTCTTGGCGACCTTGCCTGATACGAATATG
>DATFGD010000240.1:0-2363 GCA_035249725.1 Burkholderiales bacterium | reverse complement strand
GGCTGGTCTGCACCGCCGATCATCGAATACGCAAGATCCGCCGCTCAAATACTGGGGCAGTGCGACGTTCTCGTCTCGTCGCTCGAATTGCACCGGATCGAAGGCGGTGCGCACTATCAGTACTATGAAACCCGGCGCTCGCGCGAACTGGCGCGCCGCATACCGTTGCCCCGTCCAGCCGTGTACTTTGTGGCCGACACACTGCAGCACCCGGCTTTCGATGCAGAAGCAGTGGGACGGGCAAACAGCCGCACCCGCCCGGAGCTGGCCGACACGGTATGGATTACGCGTGAGGCGCGGGATCCCGCCATCGTCCTCGCACACGAACTTGTCCACGTGCTGATGGACAGCGGCGAGCATGTCGATGCGCCGGGCAACCTCATGCGCGATGCAACCGATGCGGGCAATGTCCGGCTCGATGCCTCCCAATGCGAGCGATTGCGCGACACCGGAACGAAACACCGCCTCCTCGAGCCGCTGCACCCGTAGAAGTAAAACGCGCTCCGCCGCGGTCAGGGGACTGTTCGGCTCGCACGCCAGTCCAACTGCTTGCGCGGGGCGGACCCGCCTCCCCGCACGCTGCCCTCGATCGTTTTGCCGCGGACCCGGCCTTCATAGTGTTGACGGTGGAAATGATCGCTGTCATCGATCAGCACAAAGGAGATGCGGTCGCCATCGATGCGCGCGTCACGCACGTGTGCAAGCTTACCGTCGCGGCGGGCGCTGCCTTCGATTTCCTGGTAGCGCTGGCGGAATTCGATTTCCAGGCGCTGCGCGGCATCGGGCGCGGCGATCCGCGCACTCCACTTTCCTGCAACGTCAGCCGGCACCACCCAGAAAAACACTTCACTTCCCGTGCCGCGCACGCTCAATTTCACGTCCGGCTGCCAATCCCCCAGGCCGAATCCGTGCGACACGACGCGCGTCCCGGGCCTCAATTGTGCGAGCAGCCGCGGACGCAACTTCAGATTGACTTCCGGCAGGAGATACAGCGTAACGATGCTCGCCTTGCTGATTTCCGTATCGAAAAGATCGCGCTGTTCGAAGCGCGCGCGATCGGCGACGCCCGTCATCCTCGCATTGGCGAGGCTTTCCTTGACGAGTTCCGGATCGAGATCGACGCCCAGGCCGCGCGCGCCGTATTGACGCGCAGCGGTGATGAGAATACGCCCGTCGCCGGAGCCGAGATCGATGAGATAGTCGCTCGCCGTCACATTGGCAATGCGCAGCATCGCTTCCACGGTCGCCTGGTTGGTGGGTACGAACGGCGAATCGAGATTCTTCAGATACCAGAACGGCTGTGCAGCGGACGCGAATCCGGCGGCCGCAAGGAATATCAGCGCGAGACAATACAGCAGGCGATTTTTCAAATTGGCTCCTTCTGGTTGTATCCAACCTCCGTGACATAAGTCACAGCATCGAGGCGGCGTGTCGAAAAGCGGTACGGCAGTGTCGAAATTTGGATCTGCCGTGACAGAAACCGCCGAATTCGCGGCGCCGACGCGCTGCCGCCGCGGCCAGACCGCTGTCATATAGCGCCTTCATCATCAGCGGCTTGCCGCGCGGTCGTGAAATATTACCGATGTGTCGCGCTGCCTGGCACAGAAGCTGCAACACCCCCGTGCGTAAACAAGAACGCTTGGAGGGATTCATGATCATCGATCTGGAGCAGTATCGCAGGGCACGACGGAGCCACGCGGCAAAAACCGTCGCTGTTGCCCGTCACTACGAAGAAGAGCGCATGTGCGTCAACTGGACGCCATCGCGGGGGATGTCGATGACATTCTGCTATCGCGACCCGCGTCTCATGAGCCCGCATCTGCCGGACGATCTTGTTGCCATCGATGTCGAAGACTTCCTCGACCGGCTACACTCGCTCGCGTCCCAGGTCTGATCAGCCCGCGATTGCCGCGATGAGCTTCTCCCGCGTAAGCGGCATGTCCCGCAGCCGCACACCGAGCCCGTTGTGGACCGCGTTTGCGATTGCTGCAGCGGTGGGACCCTGCGCGCCTTCGCCCGCGCCCAGTGCCGGTTCACCCGGTCGGTTCAACACTTCCACGTCTATCGTCGGCGTTTCCGCGAAGGTCAGTATCGGATAGTCGTCCCACGTCCGCGTGGTGACGCGCTCGCGGTCGAAATTCACCTGCTCCTTGAGCGTCCAGCTCACCGTCTGCACGATGCCGCCCTCGATCTGGTTGATGAGTCCGTCGGGATTGATGACCTGGCCGGCATCGACCGCGGCAAACGCGCGTTTTACCTGCACATCGTTTTCGGCTTCGATCTCGACGATGACGGCGACGTAGCAACCAAGATTCTTGTAGCGCGCGAAGGCCACGCCCCGGCCGCGGACCCCGTCGCCGCGC
>DATFGD010000239.1:0-16260 GCA_035249725.1 Burkholderiales bacterium | reverse complement strand
GCGGACGCTGCTCGTGCCGAGATGCCCGACGCGCACCCCACAGTGAACGGTGTCGGGAAAGGCAATGGGGCTGAAATACTCGCAGCCCGTCGCGGCTACCAGACAGACCACGCGACTCTTTTCAATGTCGAGCACGCCGGCGCGCACCATGTATTCGTTTACCGCCGTATCGAAAAAGGAGTAATAGACGACGTTGTTCAGGTGATGATAGACGTCGTTGTCCATCCAGCGCGTGGTGATCGTCACGAATTCGCGGTAACGTTCGCGCGTTTCAGGCTGTTGTCTAGCCACTTCTGAGCTTCCTTGGTGTTACGTCGAGGCGGACGCTTGCCGTTCAATCAACATGGCATCGCCATAACTGAAGAAACGGTAACGCCGGGCGATCGCATGCTGGTACGCACGCCGGATATTCTCCATGCCGCCAAACGCCGAAACCAGCATGAGCAGCGTCGATTTCGGCAGATGGAAGTTGGTCAGCAGCCGCTCGACGACGCGAAACCGATAGCCGGGGAAAATGAAAAGCCTCGTTTCGCCATATCCCGCTTTCAGTTCACCGCCCGCGGCCGCGGTCTCGAGCGCCCGCAGGCTCGTCGTGCCCACGGCCAGCACCCGCCTGCCGGAAGCGCGTGCCCGCTTCACCGTATCGACCGTGATCTGCGGCACGTGATACCACTCGCCGTGCATCTCGTGTTGAGCGATATCGTGTACCCGCACGGGTTGGAACGTTCCTGCACCAACGTGTAATGTGAGATAGGCCGTTTCGACGCCGCGGTCGCGTAGTTCTGCCAGCATCGGCTCATCGAAATGCAAGCCGGCTGTCGGTGCGGCGACGGCGCCGGGTTCGCGCGCGTAGACCGTCTGGTAGCGCGACTCATCCGCTATGGCGGGCGCGTGCTCGATGTACGGCGGCAACGGAACCGCGCCGTATCGATCGAGCAACGCGAACACATCGCTGCAGTCTTCGAATCGCAATTGGTAAAACTCTCCGCGGCGGGCAACCACCGTTGTCTCCACCGCTTCGGCAAGGATCAATGCACTTCCTTCGCGCGGCGGATGGCTCGCCCGGATCTGCGCGAGCGCCTGGTCCGTTGAGAGCACGCGCTCGATGAGGACCTCGACCTGCCCACCCGTCCTCTTGCGTCCCGCAAGCCGCGCCTTGATCACGCGCGTGTTGTTGAAGACCATTACGTCGCCCGGCGACATCAGCCCAACCATATCCCGAAACGCACGATCGTCGATCACGCCGGTCGCGCCATCGAGATGCAACAAGCGGCTTGCCGGCCGCTCTGCCGTCGGAAATTGTGCAATCAGCTCGCGCGGCAGCGCATAGTCGAAATCATCGAGACGCATCGACGCGATTATAGAAAGCTGAGCGAATGCCGTCAGTTTGAATCCATTGAGCGTGCACAACCGCCTTGAACTCGTTGTATTGCTGGGTCGCGTTGTGTAAGAGATAATCTCCTGCCTTGATGCCGGGATGGCGGAATTGGCAGACGCACGGGACTCAAAATCCCGCGGTGGCAACACCGTGAGGGTTCGACCCCCTCTCCCGGCACCATCTCTCACTCATGGTGATCGGGATTTCACTGATCATCGCGGCAGAATTACCTCGACGTTGTCGATGAGCCGCGTCCTGCCGAGACGAGCGGCAGCCAGTACCACCAGATCCCGGTCGGCCGGCGTGGGCGGCTGAAGATCGGCCTGCCGACGCACCGTGACGTAGTCGGGCTTCCAGCCGCGATTCGCAAGCTCCGACATGCTGTGCAACTCGATGCGCTGGAAATCGCGCGCGCCCCCAATGATCTCTTCGTGTGCGTAGCGCAGCACGCCATACAGGCGCGGCGCCTCCCGGCGCTCCTCGGGCGAGAGGTAACCGTTGCGGGACGACAGCGCCAGTCCGTCCGCCGCACGCACGGTTTCCGCCGGGATGATTTCGATGGGCAGCGCGAACTGCCGCACCATGTCGCGCAACACGATGTATTGCTGATAATCCTTCTTGCCGAAGATCGCCGAGTGCGGCATGACGAGGTTGAAGAGCTTCAGCACCACTGTCGCGACACCGCGGAAATGGCCCGGCCGATGTGCGCCTTCCAGTATGTGCTGGAGGTCGGAAGGCTCGACCACGAAAGTCTGCGGCTCGGGATAGATTTCCCTTTCCTCCGGGACAAAAGCGACGTCGACACCCGCCCGGCGCAACCGGCCGAAGTCCGCGTCGAATGTCCGAGGATAGCGGTCGAAGTCCTCGCGCGGCCCGAACTGCAGCCGGTTCACGAAAATGCTGATCACGGTACACGCGGCGCGTGGCTTGGCCACGTCGATGAGCCGGATGTGCCCTTCGTGGAGGTTGCCCATCGTCGGCACGAAAACGTTGTTCGGCTCGCGCTGCAATCGCGCGCGCAGGTCTGCTACCGAGTGTATGACATCCATCGCGGGATCAGGGATAGCGCATCGAGCGTATCGCGGAACGATATCGGGTGAAGCGAGCGCGATTCTACTTGATCCCGGCTCTTAACTGGCGAACGAATGTTCGGGGCCGGGGTACGTTTTGGCTTTCACTTCGCGCACGTACATTTCGGCCGCGCCCTGTATGGTGCCGGCAAGCCGCATGTAGTTCTTGACGAACTTCGCTTTCTTGCCCGGATAAATATCGAGCATGTCGTGTAGCACCAGCACCTGCCCCGAGCACTCCACCCCCGCGCCGATGCCGATCGTCGGAACAGCCACGGCCGCGGTGATGTCGCGCGCAAGGGTGGCCGGAATGGCCTCCAACACGACCATCCCCGCGCCTGCCTGCTCCAGCAGCCGCGCCTCCTGCAGCATGACTTGTGCGGCTGCATCACCTTTGCCCTGCACGCGATAGCCCCCGAGCTGGTGCACCGACTGCGGCGTGAGCCCGAGATGTCCGCATACCGGAATGCCGCGCCGGGTCAGAAACTCGATGGTTTCCAGCATGGGCTTCCCCCCCTCGATTTTCACCATGTGCGCACCGGCTGCCATGATGTCGGCGGCGTTGCGAAACGCCTCCTGCGCCGAAATCTGGAACGTGCCGAACGGCATGTCGCCGATGATGAACGCGCGCTTCGCGCCCCTTGCCACGCACGCCGTGTGGTACACCACGTCGCGCAGCGTAACCGGCAACGTGGACTCGTGGCCCTGCAGAACCATGCCGAGCGAATCGCCGATCAGCAGCGATTCGACGCCCGACTCTTCGAGCAGCGCGGCGAAACTCGCGTCATAGCACGTCAGCATGGTGATCTTGTTGCCCTCCTGCGCCATCTTCTGGAGGGTGTTGAGCGTGATACGCATGGTATGGCCTCAGTTTCCGAGGGAGAAGAATTCGCGCGGACCGCGCATGGCGCTGATGCGCTCCAACAATAAATCAAAATCGCCGGGCGAATCAACAAAGTTCAAATTCTCGGAATTGACGATCAGCAGCGGCGCAGCGCTATATTGATAGAAGTAGCGCATGTAGCTATCCGCCAGGCGCGCGAGATATTCCTCCGGCATGTTCTTTTCGTACGCCACGGCACGGCGGCGCACGCGCTCGATCAGGGTTTCGGTGCTCGCCTGCAGGTAAACGACCAGATCGGGCACCAGCGCCTGCGGCCGCAGGTGGGCGTAGATCTGATCGTAGAGCTTCAGCTCCTCGTCGCCCAGCGTGATGCGTGCGAACAGCGGATCCTTGTCCAGCATGAAGTCCGCGATCGTGACGCGCTCGAAGAGATGTGACTGACGCAGCGCCCGAACCTGGTTCACGCGCTGGAACAGAAAGTAAAGCTGGGCCGGCAGCGCATAGCGTTCGGCATCCTGGTAAAAACCGGGCAGGAATGGATTCGCTTCCGGATCCTCGAGCATGAGGCCCGTGCCACAGCGCTCGCTTATAAGGCGAGCAAGGCTCGTCTTTCCGGCGCCGACCGGACCCTCCACCACGACATACCGGTATTTGTCGGGAAGATTCATCGCTGCTCCACCCTGGCATGCACGCGCATGACGCTTGCCGCGTCGACCCTCTGCAGCAGATCGCGTGCATAGCCGTGACCGGGTATCGCGGCCTCCGGCGCGATTTCAGCCAGCGGCACAACGACGAATGCGCGCTCGTGCATGCGTGGATGGGGAATCGTAAGGCCGGGTTCGCGCAACGCGAATGAGCCGTAGAGAAGGATGTCGAGGTCGAGCGGGCGCGGCGCATTGGGAAACTCGCGCACGCGTCCATGCCTGCGCTCGATCTCGAGCAGCCCATCCAGCAGTGCACGTGGTTCCAGGTGGGTCTCTACTCGGGCCACGGCATTCAGAAAATCCGGTTGCTTGTGGTAGCCGACCGGGGCGCTGCGATAAAGCGAGGAAGCGCGGGCAACACGCGTTCCGGGAAGCGCGTCCATTTCGCGCAAGCCTGCGTGAATTTGTGCTTGCGGGTCTTCGAGGTTGCTTCCCAGCGCGACGAACGCCGTGACGGGCGAGCGCCGATCGGATGCTGTCACGTCGAGCGCTCCGCCGGGAAACGCCGGGCGTCCGAGCACGCAAACCCGGAAATGGGTCCATCGTCCGTGTGCACTATCCTTCCACCTTTGCGCGTGCACCCTCTTCTCTTTTCTTGTGCCTGCGGCGACGCCGGCGTTTTTTCGGCTCCGCGTCCCGCACGAGCATTTCAGCGCGCTCCGTCTCGCCCGCACGTTGAAAACGCGTCCACCATTCGCCGATCGCGACGTCCACTTCGCCGCTCTCACAGCGCAGCAGCAGAAAGTCGTAGCTGGCGCGGAACCGCGGATGCTGAAGCAGACGATAGGGTCGCTGACCCGCGCGGTGGAGAAAGCGCGGTTGCAGCGCCCATATTTCCTTCATGTCGGCGCTGAAGCGGCGCGGTATCGCAAGCTGCTCCGCCTGCGCCTGAATGACCTGATCCATCGCCTGGTAGAGTGCGGGAATCGACGAGACGTCCTTCGCCTCGATGCTTTTCCACGCCGCCAGGACTTCGTGCCACAGCAGCGCAGCAAAGAGGAAAGATGGAGACACCGGTTTGGCCGCGCGTATGCGTTCGTCGGTCGTCTGCAGTGCGAGCATCACAAAGCGCTCTCCCATCGGCTGCTCGAGTATCACGTCGAGCAGCGGCAGAAGGCCGTGGTGCAGTCCTTCCTTGCGGAGTTTCGTGATGCCTTCGACGGCGTGTCCCGAGAGCAGCAGCTTCAGCATCTCGTCGAACAGCCGCGACGGCGGCACGTTGGCGAGCAGTGCGGCAAGGGCGCGGATCGGCTTGCGGCTGCGCGGCTCGATCTCGAGCCCGCGGCTCGCAGCCAGCCGGACGGCGCGCAGCATCCGCACCGGATCCTCGCGATAACGCTGCTCCGGATCGCCGATCATGCGCAGCCGGCGCTTGCGCAAATCGTCCACGCCGCCGTGATAGTCCCAGATCTCCTGCGAAGACGGATCGTAAAAGAGGGCGTTGATGGTGAAGTCGCGGCGCGTCGCGTCCTGTTCCTGGGTGCCAAAGACGTTGTCGCGCAGGATGCGCCCGTGTTGGTCGGACAAGCGGCCTTCGTCGTTCTCGAGCGGCTGCCCGCCGCGAAACGTGGACACTTCGACCGTATCGGCGCCGCACATGACGTGCACCAGCCGGAAGCGGCGGCCGATGATGCGCGAGCGGCGAAACAGCGCGCGCACCGCTTCAGGCGTCGCGTCGGTCGCCACGTCGAAGTCCTTGGGCTCGCGGCTCAACAGCACATCACGCACCGCTCCGCCAACCACGAAGGCGGCGAAGTCATGCTCCTGCAGCGTTTGGGTGACCCTGAGCGCACAGGAGCTGATCCGCTCACGCGCGACCCCGTGGACGCTGAAGGGCACGATGCGCGGCTGCTTCCCTTTGAAGATGCGTCCGGAGAAAACCCGGCCGATGAATTTCTTGATCATTAATTCGAGAAGGCGAGCGTGCTGCCCTCAAACAAATTGAGCGGGGCTCCCCACCGGAGCGTCCGCTCGAATTTGTGGCAGGTCAAATTATACATGGGGCACAAAATAACTGCCCTCTCCGTGCGGAAGTTCAGTGAGGCTGCAGCCATAGAGGGGCTCGAGCCTGTCGCGCGTCAGCATCTCGCGCGCGGTTCCGGCCTGCGCTTCTCCGTCGTCATGAAGCAGAAGCGCGTGCGTGCAATAGCGACCCGGCCACAGCGCATCGTGCAGCACCATCGCCACGGCGCGGCCTTGCTGCCGAGCGAGATCGCGGAACAGCACGAGCGTGCGTATCTGATGGCTGAGATCGAGATGCTGCAGCGGCTCGTCGAGCAGGAAATAGCGCGGCGCCTGCGCGAGCAACTGCGCGATGCGGGCACGCTGGCGCTCCCCGCCCGATAACGTATCGAAGCGCCGCCGGGCAAGCGGCGCGAGCGCCATCGCGTCTAGCGCCGCGAGCGCTGCATCCTGGTCCTCGCGGCGCCAGCCGTACCACGGCGAGGCCCAGGCGAAGCGCCCGAGCAGCACGTACTCGAGCACGCTGCCCCAGAACTGACCGTCCTCGTGCTGCAGCAGCACCCCGACCTCCAAAGCGCGCTGCCGGTCGGAATTTGCGGCCAGCGGACCGTCGTTCAACCTCACCGAACCGTTGGCATGAGGTTGCAGGCCTGCAAGCGTGTGAATGAGCGTGGTCTTGCCGCTGCCGTTACGGCCCAGCACGGCCCATAATTCGCCCGGCGCAATCGCGAATGTGAGCGCACGACATAACGTCCGTTCCGGCACGCGCAGGCTGAGGTTTTCGCAGGCGAGAGCGTGCGCCATGGGCGAATACCGTCAGGTTTTCCGCTTAAGCAGAATGAGCATCGCCGGGACGCCGATGAGCGCCGTCAGTACGCCGACCGGCAACTGCTGCGGCGCCCACAGCGTGCGCGCGGCGGTGTCCGCGACGGTCAGCAAGCCGCCGCCCAGGAGCACGGCGAGCGGCAACAGGGCGCGATGTTCGGCGACTCCCAACAGGCGGATCGCGTGCGGCGCCATCAAGCCGATAAACCCGATGGCGCCACCCAGCATCACGGCCGCCACGGTGGCAAGCGCGGCCGAGAAAAAGACACCGGTTCGCAGCGCCGGTACGGCAACGCCCAGCGCTCTTGCCTTCGTCTCGCCCAACGCCAGCAGATCGAGCCGGGTCGCGTACGCGATGCCGAGTGCGATTACGAGTGCGAACACGATCCAGGCCGCCGTGGGGTCGCCCGCATCAGCCAGATCGCCCATCAGCCAGTACAGCATGCCTTTCACCTGCGCCTGTGGCGCCATGACGAGCATCAAGCTCACCAGCGCCGAAAACCCGGTCGCCAGCACGACTCCCGTCAGCAGCAGGCGGTACACGTTCGACTCGCCGCTGCGAAAGCCGACCCCGAAAACGATCACGATCGCCGCAAGTGCACTCGCCAGTGCGGCAGTGTTGGTCGCAATCGGCCCTGCCCCGAGCGTGACCGCGAGCAGTGCACCGAGCGACGCGCCGCTCGATACGCCGAGGATGTACGGATCGGCGAGCGCGTTTCGCAGCAGCACCTGCAGCAGCGCACCGGCGAAGGCAAGCAGGCCTCCGCACGCGAAGGCGGCCAGCACGCGCGGCGCACGCAGTTCCCAGATGACGTCATGCACCAGACCGGGAACGGGATGTACGAGGGTTTCGATCAACTGCTGCGCCGAAACGGGAACGGTGCCGGAGAGGAGTCCCGCGGTAATGCTCGTCACAGCGGCGATCGACAAGAGGGCGAACAGCGCGGGGCGGGACATCAATTCAGACTGATAACCGGCCAGCCGTGCGACCCGGCGTGGCTGCGCAGCGTGTCGTCCGGGTCCACCGCCACCGGATGCGTCACGCGGGAGAGGAGCGGCAGATCGTTGAGCGAGTCGCTGTAGAACCACGACTCGGCGAATGAGTGGAGGGGGCGGCCCTGGGCGGCGAGCCATGTGTCGAGCCGCGCCACCTTACCGTCGCGAAAACACGGCGTGCCCGCAACGCCGCCGGTGAATTCACCGTCCCGCTCCTCCGGTTCAGTGGCGATGAGATTTTCGATACCAAACTCGCGCGCGATGGGGCGGGTCACGAAACTGTTGGTGGCGGTAATGACGACGCACAGATCGGCACGATGCCGCGCCACCAGATTGCGAGCATTCTCGCGAATGATCGGCATGATCTTGCGCGCCATGAATTGCTGGTGCCACAGAGCGAGGACCGTGCGCGGGTGGCGTGACAGCGGCTTGAGCTGAAAATCGAGAAACTCGTGGATGTCGAGCGTGCCCGCTTTGTACTGATCGAAGAACGCCTGGTTGCGCACTTCGTACACTTCGCGATCCAGCACACCCTGTTCGATGAGAAACTGCGCCCACTCGAAATCGCTGTCGCCGGCGAGCAGCGTATTGTCGAGATCGAACAGAATCAGTCGATCGCTCATCTCCCGTTTCCGGCTTTCGTTCCACGCTGTGCAACGGTCTGCAGCAGCTCGCGCGCGAGCGTAACCGTGACCGGACGCTTTGCTTCCAGCGAATAGCGGTCGAGCGCGTCCAGCAGGGAGAACAGTGTGGACATGTCTCGCGGCGCACGGGTCATCACGTAAGAGCACACTTCATCCGTCAGCGAAAATCCGCGCTCCGCCGCCCGCTGCCGCAATGCCTGCGCCTTTTCGTCATCGGATAAACCGTGCACCTCGTAAACGAGCCCCCAGCCGAGCCGGGTCACGAGGTCCGGCCGCAGTCCGAGCCGCGCCGGCGGCACGTTGCCGCTCACGAACAAGGCGCTTTGTTGCTCACGCATCGTGTTGCAGAGGTTGAAAAGTCCGACCTGCGCCCTGTCATCGAGCCGCTCGACGTCGTCCACCGCAAGGCATACACGGGCCGCCAGTTCCGCGGGAAGCCGGGTATCCCGATCGCATGCGAGATAAACGGCATCCGCTCCGGTTGCGCGCGCCGCGCTTATTGCGCCTTTGAGCAGATGGCTGCGTCCGCTGCCCGGCGCGCCCCAGACGTAAATGATGCGTTCGCCCGCGTGCGCCAGTGCAAGTCGCTGCACGTTATGCAACAGTTCCGCGTTCCGTCCGGTAATGAAGTTCTCCAGGCTGGGCGGCGGTATCGCGCCGAATTCGAACGCGAGCTGTTTCATCCGGCACCGGCTCGGTTTCTACACCGTCCGCTCGTTAGCTGCGCCCCGGCACGGGGCACATCATTGGAACGCCGAAATTCCATTTACGGTAAAATTCTCGCGAGCGACAGGCGCACGGAAGGATACGGAAGATTATGAGGGACCGTGTACGGCAGTCCGCCTTTCTGAGCGCATATGTTAGCCCAATTCGTGCGGGCACCGAGTAATTTCTCGATGACCGCGCGCCTGCCGCAAAGCGCGGCAGGATGAATGCGGGATGTGCACCTTGTCCAAGACCCCTCCGCCCAAACACCTCACCTACCGCGATGCCGGCGTGGATATCGACGCGGGCGATGAGCTGGTTGAGCGCATAAAGCCCTTCGCCAAACGCACGCTGCGCGAGGGCGTGCTCGCCGGCATCGGCGGATTCGGCGCCATGTTCGAGATCTCGCGCAACTTCCGCGAGCCGGTGCTGGTCTCCGGCACCGATGGCGTGGGCACGAAGCTGAAACTCGCGTTCGAACTGGGCCGTCATGACACGATCGGCATCGATCTCGTCGCGATGAGTGTCAACGACATCCTGACTTCGGGCGCCGAACCGCTCTTCTTCCTCGATTACTATGCATGCGGGAAGCTCGATGTCGCAACTGCGACCGAAGTCATCAAAGGCATCGCCACGGGATGTGAGCAGGCGGGCTGCGCGCTCATCGGCGGGGAGACCGCGGAGATGCCGGGGATGTATCCCGTGCAAGAGTACGATCTCGCGGGCTTCGCGGTCGGTATCGTGGAGAAGAGCGAAATCATCGACGGTGCGCTGATCGCCGAAGGCGATGTGGTGCTCGGACTCGCGAGCAGCGGCGCGCATTCCAACGGCTACTCGTTGATCCGCAAGATCCTGGACGCGAAGCGCATCGACCTGTCCGCGCCGCTCGATGGACAGGCATTGAGCGGCCTCATACTGGCACCGACGCGCATCTACGTGAAACCGATGCTCAAGCTCATGAAGAGCGTGAACGTGAAGGGCATTGCGCACATCACCGGCGGCGGTCTCGTGGAGAACATCCCCCGCATACTGCCCGGCGGACTTGCCGCGCACATCGAGCGCGGCAGCTGGTCCATTCCACCGCTTTTCACGTGGCTCAAGCAGCAGGGCAACGTTTCGGATCGCGAAATGTTTCGCGTGTTCAACTGCGGCATAGGGATCGTCATCATCGTGAGCGCAGCCGAGGCGGCAAATGCGGAAGCATTGCTTGTCGAAGCGGGCGAGAAGGTGTGGCGTATCGGGTCGGTCCGCCGCCGTCGTGGAAATGGTCCGCAAACGGTGATCGGCTGACACGCGAAAACACGCCTTTGGCCAGGAGGTGACGCGGTGAAGCGCATCGTGGTTTTGATCTCCGGACGCGGCAGCAACATGGAGGCGCTGCTCGATGCCAAGCTTCACGGCACGATCGCGGCTGTCATCAGTAACAATCCGGCGGCCGCAGGCCTCGCGGTCGCGCGCGCACGCGGTGTCGCATGCGCCGTGGTAGACCACCGCGCGTTCAGCGAACGGCGGGCGTTCGACGATGCGCTCGCGACGGAGGTCGACCGTCACGAACCGCATCTGGTCGTGCTCGCCGGATTCATGCGAGTTCTCACGGAGCCATTCGTCAGGCGTTATCGCGGGCGCATGCTCAATATCCACCCTTCGCTGCTTCCGGCGTTTCCCGGTCTGGATACGCACCGCCGTGCGCTGGCAGCGGGGGTGCGCATTCACGGCTGTACCGTGCATTTCGTGACGGCTCACCTCGATCATGGCCCGATCGTGATTCAGGCTGCAGTACCCGTCGCGCGCGGCGATACGGAGGCGCTGCTCGCTGCTCGCGTGCTGCGCCAGGAACATCGGATTTATCCGCAGGCGGTACGCTGGTACTGTGAAGGAATCGTGGCATTGACTGACGACGGCGCCGTACAGCACGCTACAACCCGCAGTGCGGACGACGTGCTGGTCTCGCCGCCGTTCGATGACTGACGCGTGGCTTGGGCCAAGTTGCAGAAGCTTTTCGCGATCGGTCTCGCCGCGCTGACAACCGCTGCTGTGGAGGGCGCGCCCCGCATTCCCGTCCCCGCCCATGTTGCCGTAACGCATAACGTATCGCGCAACGGCATACACATTGCGGTGGTGAAGGAGCGCTTCCAAAGCGGAGAGGGCCGCTATCACATCGTGAGTGAGAGCGCCTCCGTCGGCCTCTTCGCGCTGATACAGCCTCGGCCCGCCGTCCTCACCAGTGCTGGACGCCTTGCGGAAGACGGACTGTATCCCGAGCAGTTCGAAGGATCGCGCGGTGCAAACGACCCGCGCAGGGTGACCGCTGAATTCGACTGGGCGGGGGCGAGCCTGGCATTGATGCATGACGGCAGGCACGAAAGCCTGGAGCTGCCGCCGAATACCCAGGATCGGCTGTCCATCATGTATCAGTTCATGTTCTACAGCTACAACGGACGCCGCACGATCGACTTCCCGATGACGAACGGCCGGAAGCTGGACCGATATCGGTATGCAATCAGAGGCGAAGTGGAAATCGAAACGCCGCTCGGCCGCATGACGACGCTGCATCTCGTCAAGCAGCGCGAACCGGGCGATTCGGAAACCGAGATCTGGCTTGCACCGCAACATCTCTACCTCCCGGTAAAGATGGTGATCGTGGAGAGCGACGGCGCGCGTTACGAGCAGTTTATGACCGGTCTCGAAGTGCAGCCGTGACTTCGCACCGTCATACTGCACGTCTCATCGGCGCAGCCTTCATTTCTCTCCTGGTGCACGCGGCAATGATTTCCGGCGGATGGCTCCAGGCCCCCGCAGTGAAAGTGGAGAGTAGCGTGCCGCTGGAAGCACGCCTCGTGCGCCTCGCGCCGGCTTCGCCTCCACCCGTTGCGCAGTCCGCATCGCAACCGCGTCCGGATGCGCGCCGCGCCAAGCCCCCCCGGCGCCCGCAGCCGGTCCGCGTGCCAGACATCCCGCCGACCGCGACGGCGCCATCGCGCTCGTCGTATGAAATGCCGTTGCCGGCGGGCGACGATGATGTCGAAGTGCCAACGCCTGAGGCCGCACTCGCGCAGCCTGCGGCGCCTGCAGCACCACCGTCGCAAACCGACGCCACACCGCAGCCCCTTGAGGCTGCGCCGGTAAAGACGCTGCCGCGAAAAGGACGGATCACCTATACGATGTATTTCGGCGAGGACCGGTTCGCCGTCGGAAAAACCGTGCAAACCTGGGAAGTGGACACGGACGGATACAGACTCGGCAGCGTTTCGGAGACGACCGGCATCGTGGACGTCTTCGGCGCCCAGCGGCATATCTATCTGAGCGAGGGCCGTTTTACCGCGCACGGTCTGCAGCCGGAAAAATTCTTCATGAGCCGCACACGGCGGGGTCGTACGGAAGCGGCCCGGGCGCTGTTCGACTGGGAAGCACATACCCTCACGCTCGGCAGAGTGCCGCAGCGGCGTGATGCTGCGCTGCTCGCGGAGGCACAGGACATCGTCAGCTTCATGTACCAGCTTGCCTTGTTCCCGCCCGAGACAGGGCGCATACGCCTGCCGGTGACGAACGGCTCGCGTTTCGAAACCTATGATCTGGACGTCCTGGACGAAGAAAGAATTGAGACTCCGCTCGGCATGTTGCGCGCACTGCCGGTCAGGCAAGTTCGGCGCCCCGGCGCAGAGAGCATCGCACTTTGGCTGGCCGTCGATTATCGTCACCTGCCGGTGAAGATACGCTTCTTCGATCGCGAAGGCAGGCCCACGGGCGAGCAGGTCGTGGACCAGATAGAGGTCAGCGAGGAGTGATACACCGCCATCAACTGGAGGCGGCGAGCGAAGTGCTCGGCACGGTTCTCAAATTCGATCAGCCGGCCGACGTGGTGTTACACGAGTTCTTCAGAAACCGTCCGGTGCTCGGCTCGCACGATCGCGCCTTTGTCGCTGAATCCGTGTTCGGCGTATTGCGACGCAAGCGCTTCATCGATCACCTGGTGCTGCAAGCTACGCCGCGCCATATGCTGCTCGCCTATCTCACGCGCGTGCTTGGAATGAGTGCCCGCGAAGTGAGCCCCTTACTGAAGCGCGACGAAGCCGAAGCCGTTGCACACATGAAATCGGTTGCGCTCGGCGCTCTGCCGCTCGGCGTCACTGCGGAACTTCCGGACTGGGTCATCGAACGGCTGCAGCGGGGGATGCCGGATAAGGAAATTCTCGCACTCGGGCGCGCCCTCCAGCAGCCCGCGCCGCTCGATCTCCGCGTAAATACGGTTCGGGCGCGGCGCGAAGCGGCGCTGAACGAATTCGCCAACGACGGCATGGCGGCGCGCCCAACGCCGTATTCACCGGTCGGCATACGCCTGGGGGACAAGCCTGCCATCAACCTTCATCCGCTGTTTCTGAACGGTTCGATCGAAGTGCAGGACGAGGGCAGCCAGCTACTGGCTTACCTGGTCGCGCCGCGGCGGGGTGAACTCGTGGTGGATTTCTGTGCCGGCGCGGGCGGCAAGACACTCATGCTCGGCGCGCTCATGCAATCCCAGGGTCGCGTCTATGCCTTCGACGTGTCTGCCCGCCGCCTCGCGCGGCTCAAACCCCGGCTCAAACGCTCGGGACTGAGCAATCTTCATCCAGCCGTCATCGCGAGCGAGAACGATACCAAAGTGAAGCGCCTCGCTTCCCGCATCGACCGCGTGCTCGTCGATGCCCCGTGCAGCGGGCTGGGCACACTGCGCCGCAACCCCGATCTCAAGTGGCGTCAGACGCCCGCTGCGATCGCCGAGCTGACGCGCAAGCAGGCGAGCATCCTCGACGCGGCGGCGAATCTCGTGAAGCCCGGCGGACGCCTCGTGTATGCCACCTGCAGTCTGCTCGGAGAGGAAAACGAGGAACTCGTGACCGGCTTTCTCGCCGCCCAACCGGCCTTTCGCTTGCTCGATGCCGCGGAATTACTGCGGGCGCAGCGCATCGATCTCGATACCGGTCAGTATCTTGCTCTCCGGCCGGATGTCCATGGCACCGACGGTTTTTTTGCCGCTGCCATGGTGCGCACGACCTGAGGTCCGGTTCGCAGACGCGATGCAATCGCCCTACGTCGAGGTTCAGGTCGGTGCGGGGAAAAGACCACCGACTTCATCGGGGGGAAGCGGCCGCCCGAAGAAATAACCCTGCGCTTCGTCACAGCGCAAAAGCCGCAGCAGATTCGACTGTTCCTGGGTTTCAACGCCCTCCGCGACGACTTTGAGATTGAGCGCTCGCGCCAGCGAAATGACCGCCGACACGATCGCCATGTGTTCGGCGCTTTCCGACATCGCCGCGATAAACGAACGATCGATCTTCAAAGTCGTGACCGGCAGCTTGGCGATATAGCTGAGGGAAGAATAGCCGGTGCCGAAATCATCGAGCGACAGGCCGACGCCCAGCGCCCGGATCGCCGAGAGCTTCTCGATGCTGCGGCCGATGTCCTCCATGATCATGCTCTCGGTGATCTCGAGATCGATATGCCGGCCGGATACACCGCCCGCTTCGACCGCATTTTTCACTTCGGTCGCGAAGTGCTCCTGCCGCAACTGCACCATCGATACGTTGACTGCGATGCGCGGCGGCTGGAATCCGCGCTCCCGCCACGCCGCGTGGTCGGCAATCGCCTGGCGCAGCGCCCAGCGACCGACGTCCAGTATCATCCCCGTCTCTTCCAGGATGGAAATGAATCGGTCCGGCAACACCAGGCCCAGATCGGGGCTCGCCCAGCGCAGCAGCGCTTCCAGCCCGCTTACCGCGCCCGAGGCAAGATCGATCTTGGGCTGGTAATGGAGCTGAAACTGCGCTTCGTGGATCGCCACCCGCAGCCGGTTTTCGAGCGTCAGTCTTTCCGCGACCCGCGCATTCATCTCGGGCGCATAGAACAGGAAACGCTCGCCCCTGCGCTTCGCGTTCTTGAGCGCTGTTTCGGCGTTCGTGCAAAGCGTGCCGGCGTCGCGGCCGTCGCCCGGGAATAGCGCGACCCCGGCTTTCACGGGGATATGAAGTTCCTGCGAACCCGCCGTGAACGGGCGGGCCAGTGCGGCGATCAATTTTTTTTCCAGCAGATGAGCGACATCGGAGACGTCCCGGATGCTCGCTACGGCAACCGCAAAACAGTCGGCATTGATGCGTGCGACGGTTCCGTGTTCGGGCACCTGCTCGGCGAGCCGCGCCGCGAGTTGCTTCAAAACGCTGTCGCCTGCCGCCACACCAAACGTCTCGTTGACGGTCCTGAAGCGTTCCAGATCGATCATCAGCGTTGCAACGCTCTGCTTCTCGCCGCCGGCGTGCAGCAGCTGCCCCACGCGATCGTAGAAGAGCGTCCGGTTCGGCAGTCCCGTGAGGCCGTCATAGTAGGCGAGATAATCCAGCCGATCGGTTTTCGCGATGTGATCCAGCGCGAAAGCAATGTCCGCCGAAAGCTCGACCAGCAGCGTGAGTTCTTCCTGATCAAAGACGTTCGGTTCGTCGGAATACAGGGCCAACAATCCGACGGCGTCGGCGCCGACGAGGAGCGGCAGCACCACGAACGAGCGAAAACCCCGGTTGAGCGTCTGCTGCGCGTTGCGCAGACGCTGGTCGGTCGCAACGTCGTTGACGACAACGGGCTTGCCGGTTCGGACGGCAATGCCGGAGATGCCCTGTCCTTCAGGCACGTCGGGGCGCGCGGAAAGTTTCAGGCTGCTCAGCAATCCGTCTTCCTGCCCCATCCAGGCAGCCGGTCGAATGTCGAGCGTCTGGACGTCGATCAGGCCGACCCACGCCAGTTTGAACCGCCCATGCTCTACCGCGATGCGGCAGGCTTCCCGGAACAACTCCTCGCGGTTGCGCACGCGCACGATAGTCGAATTAATTCCGGAGAGGACGGCATGAATGCGGCTGAGCCGCGCAATTTTCTCTTCCTGCTTCTTGCGCTCCGTAATGTCCATCATCGCGCCGATCATGCGATACGCCTTTCCCGCCGAGTCGCGCACCACGTATCCCCGATCGAGTACGTACGCGTACTCGGTGTAGGCGCGCAGGAAGCGATACTCGCCCGCCCAGAAGCTGCCGGCTCCGTCGCACACGACCTGCAATTGTGCGAGCACACGCTCCTTGTCGTCCGGGTGGATGCGTTCGATCCACCAGCTTGC
>DATFGD010000238.1:0-13740 GCA_035249725.1 Burkholderiales bacterium | reverse complement strand
CGGCTGAAACGCGACGTCGGTGAAAGGCAGCAGCGTTTCCACGTCGGCCTTTATATCGTAGAGGTCCACGGCTCGTGCCGGCACACCCCACTGCTCCTCGAAGGCATCGCCATAAGCCACAGCGCTTATCCGCACCGGTTGCGCGCGATCATCGTCGGCAGCACGCTCGAAACAGCGCCCGATTTCGAATAGACGCACCCGTGATTGGTGGTTCTTCTCGTTGAACGACACGCAGTTGACAAGGCTGCCGATCAGGCTGGACCGCATCACGCTCATCTGGTTCGCGATCGGATTGGCGAGTTCAACCGGCGCTGCGTTCTCGCAAAAATCGATCTCCCACTGGCGGTCCACAAAGCTGTAGGTAATCACTTCCTGGTAATCACGCGCCGCCAGCAGCCGGCGAATAAACGCGGCATCGCGACGCGCCTCGGGTGCCGGCAGCATGCTCACACGCGCGATCGGCGCGGCAGCTGGAATGTTGTCATACCCGTAGATGCGTGCGACCTCCTCGATCAGATCTTCCTCTATCGCGATATCGAAGCGATACGCGGGCGGCGTCGCGTGGATGACATTGCCATTTTTGGTGCACGAGAATCCGAGCCGTACCAGTATGTCGCGTGCCCGTTCCGCGCCGGGACTCATACCCAGAATGCGCTCCAGTCGCGCCACGCGCAGCGCCACGGGCGGGCGCGCCGGCAGCGCATCGTTCGCCTCGCTCACCGGCCCGGCCGCCCCGCCACAAATCTCGAGCACCAGCCGAGTCGCCCGCTCGATCGCATCGCGGGTCGCTGTGAAATCCACACCGCGTTCGAATCGATAAGACGATTCGGATCCGAATCCCAGCCGCCTGGACTTGCCCGCAATGACCGCCGGTTCAAAGAAAGCGGCTTCGAGGAAAATATCGCGCGTTTCCTGCGCTACTGCGCTTTCAGTTCCGCCCATGATGCCGGCAAGCGCAAGGACTTTACGCTCATCGGCAATAACGAGAAAGTCGTCAGTGAACTCCCGGGTTTCGCCATTGAGCAGCGTAAGCGATTCCCGGTCCGCAGCGAAGCGCACCTGTATTCCGCCCTCGATCTTCGCCGCATCGAACGCGTGCAGCGGTTGGCCAAGTTCCAGCATCACGTAATTCGTGATGTCAACGATCGCACTGATCGAGCGGATGCCGCTGCGCTCGAGCCGGGCGATGAGCCACTCGGGCACCTGTGCGCGCGCGTTTACACCCCGCACCAGGCGTCCACAGTAACGCGAACACGCCTGCGGAGCGTGAAGCGTGATCGGGAGGGTATCGCTGCTGGAGGCCGCCACGCGCGCGCTCGGTACGGCTGCGAGCGGCGCGCCGGTGATCGCCGCCACCTCGCGAGCCAGGCCCAGCACGCTCAGGCAATCGCCACGATTCGGTGTTGGCTTCGTTGTCAGCACATGGTCGTCGAGATCCAGCACTTCGCGAATATCTGCGCCGGCCTGCGCACTCCCCGGCAGGACCATCAAACCCTCGGCGTCAACCGATAATCCCAGCTCGCGCGCCGAACATAGCATGCCATTCGACTGGACGCCGCGTACTTTCGTCGCCTTGATTTCCAATCCCGGTAGACGTGCGCCGACGAGCGCAGTCGGCGCTTTCATCCCGGGTTGGACATTGGGCGCACCACAGACTATCGTCAACGGCGCGACACCCACGTTGACCTGGCATATTGTCAGGCGATCGGCTCCGGGATGTTTTTCCACCGATACCACCTCGCCGACGACGACGCGCTCGAACGGCGGCGCAACGGGATCAACGGCCTCCACCTCTACGCCGCTCATAGTGATTGCGTCCGCGAGTTGCTGCGTCGCGAGCGGCGGGTTGATGAAGGTGCGCAACCAGTGTTCCGATAATTTCATGCCCGATTCGCCGGCAAGGCGCCCAGAACGCCAAGAAAACGATTAATCTCCAATGCGCTGAAACCCAAGAAAGCCGCCTGACGGGTAAGTGGGTCTGCGCCAGTTCTGATTTCCCGGCGGCCTTGGCGCTTCAATTGAACTGCCTCAGGAAGCGCAGGTCGCTTTCAAAGAAGAGCCGCAGATCACTTACGCCATAGCGCAGCATGGTGAGGCGGTCGGGGCCGAGACCGAACGCGAACCCCTGGTACCGTTCACTGTCGATGGCCACGTTGCGCAGGACGTTGGGATGCACCATGCCGGCACCGCCCATCTCGAGCCATCCGTCACCGAAGCTCATGTCGATCTCCGCCGAAGGCTCGGTGAACGGAAAAAATGAAGGCCGGAAGCGCACGCGCAAATCGTCGCGCTCGAAAAATCGCCTGAAGAAGTCGATCAGCACGCCTTTGAGATCGGCGAACGTAATGTGCTCATCGACCCACAGTCCTTCGACCTGGTGAAACATCGGTGAGTGAGTCGCATCCGAATCCACGCGGTAGACCCGCCCCGGCGCGATGATTTTTATCGGAGGCCGGTGCTGCTCCATGTAGCGGATCTGGATCGGCGAGGTGTGAGTGCGCAGCAGGTATTTGCCGCCCTTCACATAGAACGTATCGTGCATCGAGCGCGCGGGATGATCTTCCGGCTGATTGAGCGCCGTGAAGTTGTAATAGTCGGTTTCGATTTCCGGGCCATCTGCCACTTCGAACCCGAGCGATCGAAACAGCGTGTCGATACGCGCCATGGTACGCGTCACCGGGTGCAGCCCACCGCGTCCCAGCCCCCGTCCCGGCAAGGTCACATCGAGTTTTTCCTCGGCGAGCTTGGCAGTGAGCTGCCGCGCCTGAATCTTTTCGCGCTGTTCCTGCAGCGCCCGTTCCAGCCGCTCTTTGGCCGCGTTGATGCGACTGCCCATGGCCGGACGCTCGGCGGCAGGCAGCTTACCCAGCCCTTTGAGCAGCTCGGTAAACGTGCCGGAGCGGCCGAGGAAACGCGCCTTCGCCTGCTCGAGCTGGTCGGCCTGCTCGATGCGAGCGAACAGCGCAAGCGCCTCGTTCACAATTGCATCAAGGTCCTGCATGGAATGGGGCTGCGGAACAGTGACAAAAAAGGAGGCTTCGCCTCCTTTCATGCACGATCAGGTTCAGGCGCCGAGGCTTGCCTTCGCTTTTTCGACGAACTTGCCGAACGCGGGCTTATCGAACACCGCGATGTCGGCAAGCACTTTGCGATCGACCGCGATCGCCGCTTCCTTCAACCCGTTCATGAACACACTATACGTCAGGCCGTGTTCGCGCGCTGCGGCGTTGATGCGGGTGATCCACAAGGCCCGAAAATCGCGTTTGCGGTTGCGGCGATCGCGATACGCATACTGCCCTGCGCGCATTACCGCTTCGTTGGCGATACGGAACACGTTTCCACGCCGGCCGCGATAGCCCTTGGCTTTCTGCAGCACTTTCTTGTGTGCTGCGCGGGCGATAACGCCCCGTTTTACTCTAGGCATGGCGGTTCCCCTAGTACGGCAGCATCGCGCGCAATGCGCGTGCGTTGGACTCGTGCGCCGTGGTCGTGCCGCGCAGATGACGTTTACGTTTGGTATTTTTCTTCGTGAGGATATGGCGCAGGTTCGCTCTGCTGCGCTTGAAGCCGCCGCTACCCAGCTTCTTGAAGCGCTTGGCCGCGCCGCTCTTGGTCTTCAACTTCGGCATGATGACTCCTGTGCTTTTTTAGCTTAGCGCCGGGCGCCCTCCGGCAGCGCCGAAAGGACTTCACGAAGCCCGGACACTACTTCTTTGCTGCTTACTTCTTCGCGACCTCCACCGGCGCCTCTCGTCGGGGTGCGCCCGTGGGTTTGTGGCCGGTGCTTGCAGCCTTCGGTGCCGCATCTTCTGCTCTTGCAGCGGGACGCGGGGCCCCTTTGCCGCCTTTTTTGGGAGACAGCACCATCACCAGCTGCCGCCCTTCCATTTTGGGAAATTGCTCGACGACGCCGTACGGTTCGAGATCCGCCCTCACCCGCTCCAGCAGCCGCACGCCGATCTCCTGATGCGCCATTTCGCGGCCCCGGAATCGCAACGTGACCTTGGTCTTGTCGCCCTCCTCCAGAAAACGGATCAGGTTGCGCAATTTGATCTGATAATCGCCTTCGTCGGTTCCTGGCCGGAACTTGATCTCCTTGACGATGATCTGCTTCTGCTTCAGCTTCGCTTCGTGCCGCCGCTTGCTCTCACGGTACTTGTATTTACCGTAATCCATGATGCGGCACACCGGCGGCTTCGCCTGCGGTGCGATTTCGACCAGATCCAGTTCCGCTTCTTCCGCCAGTTTGTTCGCGGCGGCGATGCTTAAGATGCCGAGCGGATCCCCCGTCGCACCAATGACCCGGACCTCCGGCGCAGTAATTTCACCGTTGATGCGGGCTTCTCGTTCCTGAGCTATAGGTAAACTCCTTGGTCCTGTCTGTCTTACGCTGCGCGGCCGAGTTGCGCGGCTTCAGCCTTAACCCGCGTGACGAAGGCCTCCAGAGCCATCCGGCCCAGATCTTCACCTTTGCGGGTACGCACAGCAACCTGGTTCGCCGCCACCTCCTTGTCGCCGACGACGACCTGGTATGGCAGCTTCTGCAAACTATGTTCTCGAATCTTATAGGAAATTTTCTCATTCCTCAAGTCGGATTCGACGCGCAGAGCGGATTTTGCCAGCGTTTTCGTCACCTCCCGGGCATAGGCCGCCTGATGCTCGGAGATGTTCATCACGACTGCTTGCACCGGCGCAAGCCACACCGGCATCGCGCCCGCGTAGTGTTCGATCAGTATGCCGATGAAGCGTTCGAAAGAGCCGAGAATCGCCCGGTGCAGCATGACCGGCGTGCGCCGGGTATTGTCGTCGGCGACGTACTCGGCACCGAGCCGGCCCGGCATCGAAAAGTCGAGCTGCAGCGTCCCGCACTGCCAGACCCGGCTCAGGCTGTCCTTCAGCGAGAATTCGATCTTGGGGCCGTAAAAGGCCCCCTCCCCGGGATTGAGCTGCCAGGCGAATTGCCGTGCGTTCAGCGCCGCCTTCAGCGCGGCTTCTGAGCGATCCCAGGCGGCATCGTCGCCCACCCGCTTGGGCGGGCGCGTGGAAAGCTTCACCAGTATCTCCTCGAAGCCGAAATCCGCGTAAACGCGCTGCAGGAGATCGATGAAACGCGTCACTTCGGGCTCGATCTGTTCCTCGGTGCAGAAAATATGGGCATCGTCCTGCACGAAGCCGCGCACGCGCATCAATCCGTGCAGCGCGCCCGAGGGTTCATTGCGATGACACGATCCGAATTCCGCGAGGCGCAGCGGCAGGTCGCGATAGCTCTTGATGCCCTGATTGAAGATCTGCACGTGACCCGGACAGTTCATCGGCTTCACGGCGTAATCGCGCGACTCCGACTCGGTGAAGAACATGTTCTCGCGGAAATTGTCCCAGTGTCCCGAGCGCTTCCAGAGCGAGACGTCGATCACCTGCGGCGTTTTCAGTTCCAGATAACCGTTTTCGCGCTGCACGCCTCGCATGTACTGTTCGATGCTCTGCCAGATCACCCACCCCTTGGGGTGCCAGAACACCATGCCCGGCGCTTCGTCCTGCATGTGGAAAAGGTTGAGCTGCCGCCCGAGCTTGCGATGGTCGCGCTTTTCCGCCTCCTCGAGACGGTGCAGATACGCGTCCTGTTCTTCCTTCTTCGGCCATGCGGTGCCGTAGATCCGCTGCAACATCTCGTTCTTCGAGTCGCCGCGCCAGTACGCACCTGCGACTTTCATCAACTTGAAGACTTTCAGCTTGCCGGTGGCAGGAACGTGCGGCCCACGGCACAGGTCAACGAAATCGCCTTGCCGGTAAAGCGAAATGGGTTCACCGTCCGGAATGGACGCGATGATTTCGGCCTTGTAGTGCTCACCCAGGCTCTTGAAAAACTCGACCGCTTCATCCCGCTGCATCAGGGTGCGTTTGACTTTGAGGTCCCGTTTCGAGATTTCCGCCATGCGCTGCTCAATCGCCGCCAGATCTTCGGGTGTGAACGGGCGCTTGTACGAGAAATCGTAATAGAAGCCGTCCTCGATCACCGGCCCGATAGTCACCTGCGCATCCGGGAAAAGCTCCTTTACCGCATGCGCGAGCAAATGCGCTGTCGAATGGCGAAGAATTTCAATACCCGCGGCATCTCTATCGGTCACGATCGCAACGTCGGCGTCCGTATCGATGCGGAAGGAAGTATCGACCAGCTTGCCGTCGACCTTGGCCGCCAGCGCGGCGCGTGCGAGGCCCGCGCCGATGCTTTGCGCGAGCTCCGCGACGCTGACCGGCCGATCGAATGTCTTGACCGAGCCGTCCGGTAGACGGATATTCGGCATACTGTCTCTCAAAAAACAAGAGCCAGAAGCGGCGTTCCCGCAACTGACTCGCGTTCCCCGTGCATTGAAGGGCGCATTGCGTCCGCTTCGCATGCGCGGCGTTAGACCAGCACTGGGTGCCGGATTCACAACAATTGGTAGGCGCGATTGGACTCGAACCAACGACCCCCACCATGTCAAGGTGGTGCTCTAACCAGCTGAGCTACGCGCCTGAAGAACGCGAATTCTAGCGGAAGAGGGCTTGAGCTTCAAATAGAATCAGTGTGTTGGAAGCAACGCCTACGAGGAACCTATGGCAGGCTACGTCATCGTGGATATCGAAGTAACCGATGCCGCCGGTTATGCGGAATACCGCAAACTGGCCGCGCCCGCCGTTGCGGCCCATGGCGGCAAGTTCCTGGTACGGGGCGGAGGCACGACGATGCTCGAAGGAAGCTGGCAGCTGAAGCGTCTCGTCGTGCTAGAGTTTCCCAGTGTCGATGATGCCAAAGCATGGTGGGCATCGGAAGCGTATCGCGTCGCGCGTGATATACGGCTTCGGACCGCGCGCACGAACATGATCGTCGTGGAGGGCATCGCGTGAAGCGGGTCTTGCCCGGCATCATGATGTTTGTTGCGGCAATTGCGCTTGCAGCGGACGAGCGGGAAGCGATGGTGATTATCCCCGCCGGAGCGTTCACGATGGGCAGTGATGCCGGCCCGCAAGACGAGCGTCCGGCCCACCGCGTCGCACTGCGCGAGTTCGCCATCGACCGTTTCCCGGTTACCAATGCGCGGTTCGCCGAGTTCCTCAATGCGCTGGGACCCATCAATGAAAGCGGAGAACGCCGGTACGACGTGGACGACCCCGACGCGCGCATCGCGCGAAGCGCGAAGATATGGCGTGCGCTCAAACGTTACGAAAATCATCCGGTTGTCGAAGTACCTTGGGCAGGCGCACGCGACTACTGCGCCTGGCTCGGCAAACGGCTGCCCAGCGAAGCGGAATGGGAAAAGGCTGCGCGCGGTACGGATGGGCGAACCTATCCCTGGGGAAACGAGCCGCCAAATCGCTCCCGCGCCCAGTTCGCCGCGGCGTACAATGAAACTGCTGCTGTCGATGGCACCTCTTCCGGCGCAAGTCCCTATGGCGTGCGCGATATGGCAGGAAACGCGTGGGAATGGGTCTCGAGCGCGTACCGCCCGTACCCGTATCGGGCCGACGACGGTCGCGAGGACCCAGCCAGCGGGCCGGTGCGCGGAACACGCGGCGGCGGACATGATACGCCGGCATTGGAGATCACGACGACCCAGCGCGGCCGCAATCTTTCGCGCAACCCCGCGTCGGGCCATCACAATATCGGATTTAGATGCGCGAAGTAGCGCAACGGATAACGGGAATATCACCATGACGAGTCTCACCGCAATCGCTGGAGAATTGCTGCGCGCGCTGGATGAAGGACGAACCATTACGTCCATCGCCGAGCGCCGACCGGATTTCGGATGGACAGAAGGCTATGCAGTCGCCGCCGAAATCGTGCAACTGCGGCGCGCGCGCGGTGAACAGCCGATAGGCAGAAAGATCGGATTCACCAATCGCAAGATCTGGGCCGAATACGGCGCGACCTCGCCGATATGGGCGCACGTCTATGACGACACCGTGTTCTACGCCAAGGATAACGCAGCGATGATTTCGCTCAAAGGCAGCGTCCAGCCGCGCCTCGAACCGGAAATCGCGTTCAAGCTGCGGGCGCCCATTCCGGTCGAATGTCGCGATCCCGCCCGTATTCTCGAATCCGTCGAATGGCTCGCGCCGAGTTTTGAAATCGTCGATTGCCATTTCGCGGACTGGAAATTCAAACCCTCCGAATCGGCGGCGGATTTCTCCTTTCACTGGCGGCTCGTCATCGGCACGCCTTATCCTGTCAGGCGGGACGAGATCGCCGATCTCGCCCAACAGTTGCGGGACTGCAAAGTTACACTGAGCAAGGAGGGAAAAGTGATGGACCGCGGTGTCGGTGCGAACGCGCTCGATCATCCGGCACTCGCCTTGGCTTTTCTCGCCGATCTCATCGGGCGTCAGTCCGGGTTCGATGCGCTCGCTGCCGGAGAGATCATCACCACGGGCACACTCACCGCTGCCCTGCCTATCGCTGCGGGCGAAACCTGGAATTCGGAGTACGGCGGGCTGCCGGCAACCGGGCTACGCCTGATCTGCGCCCCGTAAAGGGAACCAGTCATAGCGACGCCTGCAACATGGTCGCAACGCCGAGGAACGAAAAAAAGCCGACGATGTCGGTCACCGTGGTCAGCACGATGGAGCTGGATTGCGCGGGATCGAATCCGAGCCGGTTGAGCACAATCGGGATGGCGGCGCCGGAAAAGCCCGCGGCGACCATCGACACCACCATCGCAATCGAGATGACGGCGACGAGCCCGAGCGAACCGCTCCACAGCCAGACGGCCAACGCGCACACTGCCGCCACCGCGAAACCGTTCAACACGCCGACGTTCACTTCCTTCCACACGACGCGCGGGAGATGACGCGCGCTGATTTCGCGCAGCGCAAGCCCGCGCATCGTGACGGCGAGCGCCTGGGCGCCGGCGTTACCGGATTGCCCCGCCACGACGGGCAACAGAACCGCCAATGCGGTTACGCGGGCGATCGTATCTTCGAACAGTCCGACGACGGAGGCCGCGAGAAAAGCGGTGGCCAGGTTGATTTGCAGCCACGGCAAGCGCTTTACGACGGCAAACCGAGTGTTGGAAAGCGCGCGCTCATCTTTGCTCACGCCGACCATGGTCTGAATGTCCACGCTCGTTTCCTCCTGGAGAGCCGAAACGAGCGCGCTCTGATGGATGACGCCCACCAGCCGTCCCGAGACGTTCACGACGGGAAGCGCCGGCAGCCGGTATTGCTCGAATTTCTCCACCACCTCTTCTCTGGGGGCGGCATCCAGTACGGCAGCGGCAATCGGGCGTGCGATGCGCTGCAACCGCTCGTCGGCCGGTGAAATCGCGATATCCTGAATCTCGACGCGTCCGCTCAGCCGTCCTTCCTCGTCCACGAGAAACAGCTCGCGCAACGCGCGGTTCCGTTTGAAGCCACGCATGCGTTCGAGCGCTGCAGCGACGCTCATGTCGGCACGGAAGCTCGCGACACGCGGGTCCATGAGCCGGCCTGCGGCTTCAGCGGGATAGGCCATCAGTTCACCCACCAGGCGCGCGGCCGCCGGATCCATGCGCGCGGTCCAGCGTGCGCGATCGGCGGGATCGACGCCCAGCAAAAGGCCGGCTGCAAGCGGCGGATCCATTTCCGTCAGAATGCGCGCCACCATAGTTTCGGAAAGGCGCTCCATCAGGCGCTCCTGCACGTCAGTGGCGAGCTGCTGCCACACGGGCACGATCAACTCGGGTGCGCGCGCTTCAATGGCCTGTGCGGCGTCGTCTGCAGACAACGCTTCAATCTTGCGCGCCGCTTCCCGCGGGTAATCGCGCAGATAGCGGTTTTCCAGTGCGGCGACGGCGGATTCAGCGCTCATTATTTTTCCTGGGTTCTGCAACGGGCGGGATGGGCGGCAGCGCACCGACGGCGACTTCCGTCAATGCCGAAACGACTTGCCAATACGCGGCGAATACGCCCGAAGCAACGTTCGGTTCCGATCGCGCGACGGGTATCGCAAGCGCTGCGCTCAGTGTGCGCCGATGGAGCGCGCCGACCAGCCGGTTCTCACGCTCCATCACCGGCAGGACGTGAAATTCTTCCCACCCCGGATGGTCGGCCACGAGGGTTACGGAAGCGAGCGCCGGAACCTTATGTACAGCAGGCCGCATGATCGCGGACAGCGTTTCCCGCGACGTCACCCGCAGCAGATCGGCCGGACTCAGCACGCCGGCAAGCTTGCGCTGGCCATTGGACACGAAGAGGCAGTCGCTGATTTCGCCTTCGAACTTGCGGATCTGTTCGAGCGTATCGCCCGCGGTCATCTCCGGCGCCAACGCAAGCGGCCACGGGTCCATATGTGCCCCGCACGTGCCGCGCGGATAGCCGATCAGCAGCCGAATCGCGATCGACGTGGCGACCGGCACCTGCGCCAGCAATTGGAGTTGTCGTTCATGGGGCAGCTGCTGCACCAACTGCGCGCCCGCCTGTGGACCCATAAGCTGTATCACGGCTGCAACGTGCGGCTGCTCCAGCAGTGCGATCACACGGGCGGCATAGGGCGGCCCTATCTGGCGGACGATGGGTGCTGCAATCCGCGGTGCAAGGGCACTGATGAATTCCGCTGTGTCCGCTGCCGGCAGCGTCTCCAGTACGCGCGCCGCGTCGGCCGGATGCGATTCGGAGAACGCGGTGGAAAGCCCTTTGATTTCAGGCATTGTCGCTACTCGGCGCAATGAGGACGATCGGCCCCTCGTTGTAGACTTTGGCCGGCACGTTGACGCGACCCTGTTCCGTCTCCAGCACGATGGAGACGGCGGTCAGCTCGAGGATTTTTCCCTCGAGGTCGCCGATCCGAACACGCTGGCCGATGCCGAACGCCTGGCGCAGATGATGCGCGCCGATGAGGTTGGCGACATACGCGCGCGAGCCGAGACTCACGGCGAGCGCAATGCCGCCTACCACCGCGCTCATCAAGACCGCGGCCACAATCACGAGAAAAGTAATCCGGACGCCGATCTGGTCGGCACCCACCGCCACCGCCGTGACCAGGACCGTGCTTTGCACGATGCGCCCGAGCAGCACGCGCTGGTGTTCCGGAAACGTGGAAAGCGCGGCAACCGCGAGGTCGCGCGCCAGCCCGGCCAGCAATACGCCTACGATGATGATAAGCGCGCCGGCCATCAACGTCGGGAGATAGGTCACCAGACCCTGGAGCCACGAGGAAAACGCGCCGAGCCCCAGCACGTGCGTCGCGGCAGCGGCGAAGAAGAGGATCACCACCCAGAACAGGATTCCGGCGACGATCTCGACCGAGCCCGACGGGATCGTGCGCGCAACCTGACCGCGCGACAGGCGATGCAGCAGCAATTCGAGTACGTGCATCGCCTTGACGGCGAAGCCGCGGAGCAGCCGGGCGACCAGCCACCCGAGCAGCAGCAAACCCAGTGCGCCGAGCAGGTTCGGCAGGTACTCCGCAATCCGCGAAGCGACCTGTGAGATCGCGCTCTGCAGCGCGGCGCTTATGCTCTCGTATGCTTCCATCACCCCTCCCCGACCGTCTGCGTTCAGCGCCGCAGTGCCTGCATCACGCCGCGCACCTCGCGGATCATGCCGAGCACACGCTTGAGTTGAGCGCCATCCGTCACTTCGAGCGTAAACCGCATGCGCGCGGCCAGCTTGCTGCTCGATGAATTCGTTGCGGTAACGTTGATGCGCTCGCGCGAAAGCACGTCTGATATGTCGCGCAGCAGCCCGGTCCGGTCGATCGCCTCGATCTCGATTTCCACCGGGAATGTGACGCCTTCGGCGCGCCCCCACTCCGCGGGCACACGTCGCCTGGAATCGAGACGCTTCACGTTCGCGCAGTTCGCACGGTGCACGCTCACGCCGCGCCCGCGTGTTACGAACCCGACGATGGCATCCGGCGGCACCGGCTTGCAGCACCGGGCGGGTACGGTGAGCAGCCTGTCCACGCCGACGACCAGCACGCTGTCTTTGGTGCGGGCACGTGACCGACGCGTGATGAGCACGTCTTCCGCCATTGGCGGGGATAGCGCTTCGCCTGGCCGCAAAACCCCGCCGAGTTGCCTGGCGCCGATTTTTCCGTTACCGAGATCCGCAAGGAAATCGTTAAGTCTTCCATAACCGGCATCGGCTGCAACCTTGTCCAGATTGAGCGCGGTCATGCCGTGGCGCTGGAGTTCCTTGTCGAGCAGCGTCCTGCCCTGCGCAACCGCAGTATCGTAATTCTGGCGGTTGAACCACTGACGCACTTTCATGCGCGCGCCGTGGCTTCTGAGGTAGCCGAGTTGAGGATTGATCCAGTCGCGGCTGGGTCCGCCCTGCTTCGCAGCCAGAACTTCGACGCGCTGACCGTGCGCAAGCGGCGTGTTGAGCGGAACAATGACGCCATCGACGCGTGCGCCGCGACAGCGGTGTCCCAGCTCGGTATGGACGTGATACGCGAAATCGACCGGCGTCGAGCCCTTGGGCAGCGCGATGACCTTGCCTTGGGGCGTCAGCACGTAGACCACGTCGTCGAACAGACCGGTCTTGAACTGCTCGACCCACTCGCCGGCGTCGTTGACGTCATCGCGCCATTCCAGGATCTGTCGCAGCCACGCGATTTTCTCGTCGTAGCCGGGATCGCGTCGCGCGCCGTCCTCCTTGTAGCGCCAGTGCGCGGCAACGCCCAACTCGGAATGCTGGTGCATCTCGTGCGTGCGGATCTGTACCTCGATGGCCTTTCCCTCGGGTCCGATCACCGCGGTGTGAAGAGAGCGGTACTGGTTCGATTTCGGCCGTGCGATGTAATCGTCGAATTCCCGGGGAATCGGCGACCACAGTTGATGGACCAGGCCCAGCGCGGCGTAGCAGTCCTTGACCGACTCGACCAGTATGCGCACAGCCCGCACATCATAAAGAGATTCAAAATCAATGTTCTTTATTGACATCTTCTTGTATATGCTGAAGATGTGTTTGGGGCGCCCGGCCACCTCTGAGGCGATTCCCGACCGCGCAAGCTCACCTTTGAGCAGCGCAATCACGCCGCCGATGTAACGCTCCCGGTCAACGCGCTTCTCATCGATCAGCCGCGCAATCCGCTGGTACGTTTCGGGGTCGAGCACGCGGAAGGACAAGTCCTCCAGTTCCCACTTGAGCTGCCAGATGCCCAGCCTGTTCGCGAGCGGAGCGTAGATGTCGCGCGCAAGTTCGGCCACTTCGCGGCGCAGCGTCGGATCCTCCGCTTTGACGCAGTACCGCAATTCCTGCGTGTGATCGGCGAGCTTGATCAATACGACGCGCACGTCCTCGACCATCGCCAGCAGCATCTTGCGCAGCGCTTCGAGCTGCGCAGCCTGCTGTTCAGGCTTTTTCCCCGCTGCCTGGCGGTTCGACAGCGCCCCGATTTCGTCCATCCGCGCCACGCCATCGGCAAGGTCGCCGATGGTGCGGCCGAATTGCTCCCGGATCGTTTGCGCAGCGTTTGCAGCCGCGCCGAGCATGGCAAAAAGCAGCGCAGCGGCGACCGCCTCGTGATCGAGCCGGAGCGCGAGCAGCACGTCGGCCACCCCCAGCGCGTGGGCGAGCGCGGGCTCGCCGCTCACACGCTGCCGGCCGTCAAGCGCGCCGGCGGCACAATCAGCCGCGCGCGAGACGACATCCAGCTCTGCAGCAGCAAATCTGCTCTTCGCTGCATCGAGCCATGCGTCTACCGCCGGATCGCGGTTCTGAACCAATCTGAGATGCGCAACGTTGGCCATTCGTTTCGACAGGCTTTCGCCCGGACCACCT
>DATFGD010000237.1:0-9456 GCA_035249725.1 Burkholderiales bacterium | reverse complement strand
CGAAGCGCGAGACGTGAGCGTGCCCGCCGCGTCCGCCGCGAGTTCTGCACCGCTATTGCAAGTCCAGGACCTGAAGGTTCACTTCCCGATACACAGAGGCGTGTTCAGGCGCGTGGTCGGGCATGTAAAAGCCGTCGATGGCGTGTCGCTCGAGATTGAACGCGGGAAAACGCTGGGTCTGGTCGGAGAATCCGGCTGCGGCAAGACGACCGTAGGCAAGGGCATCCTGCGCCTCGTCGAGCCTACTGCGGGACAAGTGTTCTACGAGAGCGAAGACGTGTTGCGGCTTCCCGCCCAAAAATTACGAGCGCGACGGCGCGACGTTCAGATCGTTTTCCAGGACCCGTATTCGTCGCTCAATCCGCGCATGCGCATCCTGGAGACGATCGAGGAAGGCATGGCGGCGTTGGGCATAGGCGAAGACGGGTCGGAGCGGCAGGTGCGCATCGACCGCCTGCTGGGCGAGGTCGGGCTCGCGCCGGACGTCAAGTACCGCTATCCCCACGAGTTTTCGGGCGGCCAGCGCCAGCGTATCGCCATCGCCCGCGCGCTCGCGGTCGAGCCACAACTGATCGTGTGCGATGAGCCGACGAGCGCACTCGATGTCTCGGTTCAGGCGCAGATACTGAACCTCCTCAAGGAACTGCAGATCAGAAAGGGGCTCGCGTATCTTTTCATCACGCACAACATCTCCGTGATCGAATTCATTGCGCACGAAGTCGCTGTGATGTACCTCGGGCGCATCGTCGAGCGGGGGGCGGTCGATGAAGTGCTGCAGAACCCGCAGCATCCCTATACACGAGCACTGCTGTCCGCGGTACCGGTTCTCGATCGCGACACCCGACGGGAGGTCATTCGTCTGCAGGGTGATCTACCGTCGCCGGTCGATCCACCTTCCGGGTGCCATTTTCACCCGCGCTGCCCCTCGGTGCTGCCGGAATGCAGAGGCGTCTTTCCGGAAAATGTGCGTTTTACATCCACGCATTCAGCGCAGTGCCACCTGTATCGCAAGAGGTGAACTCGCCCCGGTTAGGAGCAGCCCCCGCAGTTCAGTGTTTCTCTGCGAGGTTGAGGCGGTCTTTGGCGGAGGGCTTCTTGGACGTGGCCGGTGCGGCAACCTTCGTGGATTTGGCCGGTGCAGCTTTTACGCTCTTCGTTGCTTTGGCCTTGCGTGCTTTCGTCGTGACGGTCTTGCGCTGCACCGCCTTTTGTACCGTTGCACCACGCCTCGACTTCGGCACATAGCGCGTCTTCTGCGTGCGCGCCTTGGCGAGCGCCGCAGCGGGCAGGTCGGGCAAGTTGGGCTTTGCCCCGGCCTTCACAGGCACCAATATGGGCTGGCCGGTGACGATGCGGCTGCGCGCAGAAATGTTGTTCACCCGCCGCAATTCCGCAACCGACATGCCATGCTTGGCGGCAATTTTCTCGATACGTTCCCCGCGCTTGACTCTATAGGCCTGCCAGGACACCAACGGCTCCGTATGATTGGCAAGGTTGCGCTGGAAAATTTCCACCTTGTTCTTCGGCAGCACGATGGTTTCGGCCGCGTTGGCGTTGATGACGGGCTTGTTATGCGCAGGATTGAGGAAACGAAATTCCTCGACCGGGATTTCGGCGAAGCGCGCAGCCAGTTCGACGTCGATATGCCGCGTCGTAGTGAGGGCGGCGAAATACGATTCGTTGGGTATGTCAGCGAGTGACAGGCCGAAGCGAGCCGGATCGGAAATGATGTTCTTGACTGCCTGCAACTTCGGCAGGTAGTGGCGGGTCTCGTTCGGCATGGTGAGGCTTTCGTAATCGGCCGGGAGCCCTCGCGCCTGGTTCCGCGCAATCGCACGCCCTACCGCGCCTTCGCCCCAGTTGTAGGAAGCGAGCGCCAGCTCCCAGTTACCGAACATGCCGTAGAGCTTTTCGAGGTAGTCGAGCGCGGCACTCGTGGCGGCGACGATATCGCGCCGGCCGTCGTACCACCAGTTCTGCTGCAGCCCGTAGTGCTTGCCGGTCGAAGGGATGAACTGCCACATGCCCGACGCATGGGCGCGGGAATAGGCCTGCGGGTTGTAAGCGGACTCGATCATCGGCAGCAAGGCGATTTCAGCCGGCATCTTCCGCCGCTCCACTTCTTCGACCACGTGAAACAGCACGCGGCTGCTCCGATCTACCATGCGCGCGACATAATCCGGCCGGCTCGAATACCACTGTTCCCACTCGCGGACCAGCGCGTTGTCGAGATTCGGCATGGCAAAGCCGTTGCGTATACGAAGCCACAGGTTGGCCGGCGGCACCTCCACCTGCCTGGGCGCCACGACCGGCTCGACGGTCGTCGGGACCGGCATCTGGGTGGATGGCGCTGCTTCTACGGGCGTTGGCTCGGGCGCCGGTTGTTCCAACCCGGCGACCGTAGCAACTTCACTGGAAGGGACCTGCGCGCATGCCGATACGATCAAGATCAATCCCAGCACCGCAGCGGTCCTGAGACGGAGTGCGACTCCCATGGTCTTGAGCGCGTTCAAAATTTGTTATTCGTCTTCGTTATGGGTAGCGGCATGGTAACCGGGGCGCGATGACGGCGTCAAGCCGAATTCAGCTTAAAAATCAGGACAATTAGCACGCTTCCTGCAGTGATTTGAGACATTTCCCACACTTTGCACGCGCCCGTGCGGGCGGCCCTGCACGCGGCACGCGTTTCGAGCCTAGGCGCTCAGTTCGATCGCCGCCGCGATCGCTCAATGCCGGCATCATGCGCTGAACGGACCATCGGTGCGCAATCCTTTAATGAACGGCTTTCGTCGCCGATCGAAAATCGGGTGCCTGGTGCGACCGGTCAGCGGAAATTGTTTTTCCATTCGCGTAGGGTCGCGAGTACGCTCACCGGATCGCTTAACGTCTTGCCGGCATACCGGCTCGCGTTCGAAACAATGGCCGGTTCGGTACAGCGCACAAAGGGGTTGGTCGCTTTCTCCTGGGCAATCGTGGAAGGCAGCGTCGGCAAGTCCTGCTCGCGCAGACGCTGAACCCTGGCTTCCAGCTCCTGCAGCGCCCGGCTCGCCGGTTCAGCGGCCCGAGCGAACCGGATATTCGACAGCGTGTATTCGTGGCCGCAGTAGACGCGTGTCGCATCCGGCAATTGCATCAGCTTCGTGAGCGAATCGTGCATTTGTTGGGGCGTGCCCTCGAACAACCGTCCGCAACCCGCCGCAAACAGCGTATCGCCGCAGTAGAGCATGCCTCCGCCGTGGAAGGCGATATGGCTGCGGGTATGGCCGGGTATTTCCATGACGCTCAGTTCGACGCCGAAATGGGGCAGCGTGATGCGCTCGCCCTCCGCCAGGCGATGCGTAACTTCGGCAATGCGCGCATCATGCGGTCCGAATACGGGAACGTCCTTATGGTTTAACAGTTCGCCGTTGCCGCCCACATGATCGGCGTGATGGTGCGTGTTGAGGATCGCGACCAGCGCAAGCTTTTCGCGATCGAGGTAATCCAGTACCGGCGCGGCATCCCCGGGATCGACGACCGCGGCGTGGCCAACATCGCGTATGGTCCAGATGTAGTTGTCGGAAAACGCCCGCAAGGGCACGACTTCGAATGCAGCCATCGATCGAGCCTCAGGATGGTGAAGGCGCTGCGCGCGCAGGCCCATTTTTGTTTTAAACTCTCGGCATGTCAATGCAGGTCGACGCACACACTGCTGCCGATTGGCACGCGACGCCGCTGGGTCAATATCTGCTCGCGCGCGAGCACGACTATTTCGACCACGCGGTAGCCGACGTGTTCGGCTACAATGCATTTCAGCTCGGGATGGTCGAGCACGATCTCCTGCGCGCGAGCCGCATTCCGTTGCGCGTTCGCATGGACCGGGCGGGCCCCGTGCAGCTTCGCGCCGACTTCCGCGAGCTTCCGATCGCGACCAACAGCGCAGACCTGGTGCTGCTGCCTCACACGCTCGAGTTCAGCGACAATCCCCACCAGATCCTGCGCGAAGTCGCGCGCGTGCTGCTGCCGGAAGCGCACGTCGTCATCGCCTGTTTCAATCCCTGGAGCCTGTGGGGATTCCGCCGCATGTTCGATTATTCGCGCGATCATTACCCTTGGCGCGGCCGGTTCATCCACCTGCCGAGGCTCAAAGACTGGCTCGCGCTGCTGGGTTTCGAAATCGTCGGTGGGCAGATGGGCTGCTACGCGCCGCCCTGCTCGCAGCAGAAATGGCTGGATCGCTTCCGCTTCCTCGACAAGGCGGGCGACCGCTGGTGGCCCATGGGCGGCGGCGTCTATTTTTTACAGGCGGTGAAGCGGGTGCACGGCATGCGTCTCATCATGCCGGCGTGGAAGGACACGCTCGTGCCGAAAAAAAATCTCGCCACGATACCGAAGAAAGTGAGCGAGCCGCAGGAACCCGCCGCGGCACGGGTAGCCGTAGCCGAGCCGTCACGAAACAATGTCATCAGCCTTGCAAGCCGCATGCGGTCCCGCGCAGGTCGCATGCCGGGCGCGCGCGCGTTGCGCGCACCGCTCAGGACGCAATGAGCGGCACCGTCGAGATCTACACCGACGGCGCATGCAAGGGCAATCCCGGCGCGGGCGGTTGGGGCGTGCTGCTCAAGTATGACGGCGAGACCAGGACGCTCCATGGCGGCGAGCTGCACACCACCAATAATCGCATGGAGCTGACCGCGGTCATCCGCGCACTGGAGGCGCTCAAACGACGCTGCACGGTAAAGTTGCACACCGATTCGCAGTACGTGCAGCAGGGGATCAGCATCTGGATACACAACTGGAAAAAGCGCCGGTGGCGCACCTCGGACAACAAGCCCGTCAAGAATGAGGATTTGTGGCGCCGGCTCGATGATCTCGCAGCGCGTCACGATGTGCATTGGGTGTGGGTGCGCGGCCACGCGGGGAACGACGGCAACGAACAGGCCGACGCGCTGGCCAACCGCGGTGTCGATGAAGTGCTGACGGGAATGAAAAGGGAACGACACGAGACGTAGTGCGCGCGGGACACGGAATGTCCGCGATCGGGAGGTAGAAGAACATGAGGCAAATCATTCTCGATACCGAGACCACGGGTCTGGATCCCGCGCTCGGGCATCGCATTATCGAAATTGGGGGCGTGGAGCTGCTGAGCCGGCGGCCGACCGGCAACCATTTTCACCGCTATCTCAATCCCGGCCGCGACATCGAAGACGGCGCGCTGCAGGTGCACGGTCTTACGGCCGATTTTTTGCGCGACAAGCCGCGGTTCGATGAAGTCGTGGACGAGTTTCTCGACTACGTCGCGGGCGCCGAGCTGATCATTCACAACGCGCCGTTTGACGTGGCGTTCCTCAATCACGAGCTCGCGCTGCTGCGGCGGCCACCCATCACCGATTCCTGTCCCGCGGTCATCGACACGCTGCGCATGGCCCGGGATATACATCCCGGCAAGAAGAACAGCCTGGACGCCTTGTGCGACCGCTACCAGGTGGACAACTCCACCCGCACGCTGCACGGCGCGCTACTGGACGCCCAGCTCCTCGCCGAGGTTTATCTCGCGATGACGCGCGGGCAGGAGAGCCTCGCGATCGAAGTCGAGCACGTGCATGCTGGCGAGGCTGCCGCTGAATTCATCGTTACGCAGTTCGATCTGCGCGTGGTGCGCCCAACGGACGACGAGCTTGCGGCGCATTTGCAGGCACTGGCGGAGATCGACAAGGCGAGCGGCGGCGCGTGCCTGTGGCGACGCCTGGGGGACACGCCCTTAAGTGGCGCTTAGCGGTCGCTCCCCATGCTTAAGCAGCAGCCGTGGCGGGCTGCGCCATCAGCGCCAGCAGCTCGTCGAACGATTGCACGAACAGTTTTACGCCTTCGAGCTGCAACGCTTCCCCGATTTCGTGCATGTCGATTCCCGCTCGCGCAAGGCTGTCGAAATGTTCCTGCGCAGCTTCGATATCCTGTTCAAGCGTCGCTTCGGCCCGCCCGTGATCGCGGAAGGCGGCGAGCGTCGCGTCGGGCATGGTGTTGATCGTTTCGGGACCGATCAGCGGTTCGACGTAGAGCAGGTCGCTATAGGCGGGGTTTTTCGTGCCCGTGCTCGCCCACAGCATGTGCTGCGGACGCGCCCCGCGCGCCGCAAGCGCCGCGAATGGCCCACTACTCGCCTTGAACGTCTTCTTGTATTGCTGATACGCGAGCTTGGCGAGCGCAACCCCCGCTTTTCCGCTTAGCCCGGGATTCGTTCCAGCCGTTTCGAGCTTCTGGTCGACGAGCGTGTCCACGCGGCTCAGGAAAAGGCTCGCGACGGATTTGATGCGCCGTGCGTCGCCGCCGCTTTCGACCCAGCGCTCGAGCCCGAGGATATACGCACGCGCCACCGCGTTCACGTGCGTGAGCGAAAACATCAGCGTCACGTTGATCGAGATTCCCTGGCCGATCAGTTCCTCGATCGCCATGATGCCGGGCGGCGTGGCGGGCACCTTGATGAGCACGTTTTCGCGCGCCACCATCGCCCGCAGGCGCCGAGCCGCTGCTACCGTCCCGGCGGTGTCGTTTGCGAGCGCGGGCGATACTTCAAGGCTTACGTAGCCGTCTGCGCCTTGTGTCTGCTGATGGAGCGGGTGCAGCAAATCGCACGCCGCCTGTATATCCGGCACGGCGAGCGTTTCGTAGCGTTCCTCCGGTGTGAGCTTCGCGTCCCGTCGCAGCGCGGCGAGATCGTCGCGGTAATAGCGGCTGCCGCTCATCGCCTTGTAAAAAATAGTCGGGTTGGACGTGACACCCGCAAGACCGTCTTCATTCACCAGGCGAGCGAGCGCACCCTCGCGCAGCAGCGTGCGCGACAGGTTATCGAGCCAGACGCGCTGGCCGAGCGCGTGGAGTTGCAGCAGAGGATTCATCAGCGCACCGTACGGTTGATAGCAGCTACACCAGCCTAACCAACGCGGTGCGCCGGGTCAACCGCGCACACGCTTGTTTAGAGCGACCAGAAAAGCTTAACGTAGCAGCCGACTTTGCCAAGGGAACTGTGATGCCGAAGATCGTGGCAGTAAAGACGCACGCCATTTCGATACCGCTCCAGCATGCGCTCTGGACGGCGCATGAAAAACTGACCGCGTCGAGCCTGATCCTCACCGAAATCCGCACCGACGACGGGCTGGTGGGGTACGGAGAGATTCACGGCTCGCCGATGCCGCTCATCTGTGAGTGGATCAGGCGTTTCTCGGAAATCCTCGTGGGTATGGATGCGCTAGCCAACGTGGCGGTGTGGGAGAAGCTTTTCGCGCTGACTTCGCCGCGTCCGGGCGGCATACGCGCACGCGATGGGCTCCCACCACCATTGCCGCGCGGCGAACGGCCGCAAATCATGGCGGCGATCGCGGGCATCGATATCGCGCTATGGGATATCAAGGGCAAGGCGGCTGGCATGCCGGTCTACAAACTGCTGGGTGGCGAGAAGCGCCCGGTTTTCACCTACGCGACCGGCGGGTATTATCAGAGCGACCAACGTGCGGCTGCGTGTGCGGAGGAACTCGCGAGCTTCGTGCGCGCCGGCTACCAGGCGGTCAAACTCAAAACCGGCGCCGAAAACTTGAGCGAGGAAGCCGAACGCATCCAGGCGGTGCGCGCCGCGATCGGAAACGAGACGCTGCTCATGCTCGACATGAACGCGGCCTACGACCTCGCGGACTGCATTGCATTCGCCCACGCCGTAGAGCCATACCGCATTTTGTGGTTGGAGGAACCGCTGCACTGGTATCTCCAGCCCGCGGATTTCGCGCGGCTCGCTGCAGCCACGACGATTCCGCTCGCTCACGGAGAACGCGAACTCACGCGCTTCACCGTGCGGGAGTTCATCGCAAGCGGCGCGATCCGCTATGTGCAGTTCGACGCCACGCGTTACGCGGGATTTACCGAAGCGCTGCGCGTCGCCCAGTTCGCCGAGCAGCATGGTATTCGTATCGCGCCGCATCACGCCCCCGAGCTGCACGCCCATCTGGTGAGCGCTTTTCCACGGAGCGGCTACTGCGTCGAATCGCACGGCGCGCCGGACCGCGACCCGGTCTGGTTCGGGTTATTCACGGAACGCGCGGAGATACGCGATGGTTACGTTTACCTGAACGACCAGCCCGGCTTCGGCATCGCGATCGACTGGCGGTTTGTAGAGGCGCATCGCGCCGATTGATCTTTTGTGCAAAGGGCTGCATTCCACGCCCCGTACGTCGCAACGAAAGCGAACTTCCATTGTGTGGCACCGGGGCGGTGCATAATAGCGTGGATTTGCGATCGATTCGACACCCATCATGCTGGTCAATTGCGTCGCCTACCAGGACGGCAGGAAACTCGCCGACATTCCGAAGGAAGACATCCACGTCTACCTCCATCGGCCGGGCTGCTTCGTGTGGGTCGCACTCAAGGATGCGACGCCGCAGGAACTCTCCGAGATGCAGCAGGAATTTGGCCTGCACGACCTCGCCGTCGAGGACGCCGGTCACGGCCATCAACGCCCCAAGCTCGAAGAGTACGGCGATGCGCTGTTCGCGGTGGTCCACACGGTCGAAGAGCGCGGAGGCGAGCTTTTGGTCGGCGAGCTCAGCATTTTCGTGGGCAAGAACTACGTGCTCTCGATACGCAATCGCACCCATGAGGGCTTCGCCGAGGTGCGCGCCCGCTGCGAGCGCGAACCGCATCTGCTGGCCCTCGGTTCGGGGTTCGTGCTCTATGCGCTGATGGATACCGTCGTAGACCGCTATTTCCCCGTGCTGGAAACCCTGGAAGATGAACTCGATGCCGTGGAACGGCGCATCTTTTCCGGCGGGCCGGCCCGGGAGAACATCGAGGGGCTGTATCTGCTTAAGCAGAAACTGATGACGCTGCGCCACGCCGCCGCGCCGCTGCAGGAGACGGCCTCCAAGCTGCACGGCGGCCGCGTGCCCGAAGTGTGCATGGGCACACAGGACTACTTCCGGGACGTTTACGACCATCTCCTGCGCATCAACCAGTCGATCGACAGCCTGCGCGAGATGGTGACCACGGCGATTTCCGTAAACTTGTCGCTGATCACGATCGGCGACAGTGAAATGACCAAACGCCTCGCGGCGTACGCGGCGCTGGTTGCCATCCCGACCATGATTGCCGGCATCTACGGCATGAATTTCGAGCACATGCCGGAACTCAACTGGACGTTGGGCTATCCGCTAGCAGTCGGCACGATGGCTGCGATAGACGGTTATCTGTTTTACCGCTTTCGCAAAGCAAAATGGCTATAGACACGTAAGGCCGGACTGCCTGCGGAGCGAAACTTAGCGGAACGCTAGCTTTCGAAGAACTCGCGTACTTGTGGCTTCGGCCGTCGCTTTGCGACTTAACTTGGGGAATGGACCGCCAAGTTAGCCTACGCCGAAAGGTACGCTAGCTTTCGAAAAACTCGCGTACCTTGTCCATCCAGGACTTGGCGCGCGGATTGTGACGGCCGGCATC